>JASFSK010000141.1:0-9336 GCA_050114455.1 Desulfobacterales bacterium
GAGTTTCCAATTGGGGTCATCGATGCTCTCCTTCCACTGGGCGATCCATCCTGGAAGGCGGCCGATGGCAAACATGACAGTGAACATTTTGGTGGGTATTCCAATGGCTCGCAGGACAATCCCGCTGTAAAAATCAACGTTGGGATACAAATGATGATCGATGAAATAATCATCATTTAAAGCAATCTGCTCCAGCTCGACGGCAATATCCAGCAGCGGATCTGAAAGATTCAATTTTTCCAACAGGGTATCGCACATCTTTTTCATGATTTTCATTCGGGGATCAAAGGTTTTGTACACCCGGTGTCCGAAACCCATCAACCTGAAGGGATCTTTTTTGTCTTTGGCCCGTTCGATGACCTGTTTCATATTTTTATTTTCCGCAATTTGGCTCAGCATTTCGATAACGGCCTGATTGGCCCCGCCATGCAGCGGGCCCCAAAGGGCGGCAATACCGGCAGAAATCGCGGCATAGAGGTTTACCCGTGCACTTCCAACCACCCGAACCGCAGTTGTCGAACAATTCTGCTCATGATCGGCATGCAAAATCAAAAACACATCCAAGGCCTTGACCACATCCGGATCGATCCTGTAAGGCCGGACCGGCGTGTCGAACATCATGTTCAAAAAATTGGCACAATACGTCAGATCGGGCCGCGGATAGACAACTTTGTGGCCTCTCGAAATTTTATAAGACATGGCGGCCAAGGTTCGGACTTTGGAAAGCAACCGCGTGACGGTCATATTAATCTCTTCTTCCAGGTTGTCCAGCGCCGGATAAAAACTGCGCAATGCATTGACCATAGAAGAAAGAATTCCCATGGGGTGGGAAGAGCGCGGATAGTTCTCGTAAAATGCACGCATGTCTTCATGGACTAAAGAGTTGTCGTTGAGCAAAATGGAAAAGTCGGTTAATTCCTTGGGCGTAGGCAACCTTCCGTTAATGAGAAGATAGGCGGTCTCTGTAAACGTCGACTTCTCGGCCAGCTGCTCCACCGGAATCCCGCGGTATCGCAATACGCCTTTTTCTCCATCCATAAACGTTATGGAACTGGTACAGCTGCCGGTGTTGGCAAAGCCGGAATCAAGCGTTATCAATCCGGTGTCTCGCCTGAGTTTTGAGATATCGATGGCCTTCTCTCCTTCGGTGCCCTCGATTATTGGGAATTGATACTCTTTTTCACCGTATATCAGTTTGACGGATTCGGACATGATGTTTCCTTTCAGCTTTCCTGGTTGCTTTGAGTATCCGCAATTTCTATATCAAGAACCAGTGAGGGTCAAGTAGTCGTTGTTGGGTTTCCCATTCGGCAATAACACCAGCAGCAGGTAGGTTGGGTTGAGTGCAACGAAACCCAACAAAGCCAGGTTCAGGCTTAACTCCACCTACAAGATCCAAATTGACCCAGGGTAGAACCCAGCTTTAACTTTTAAGATCTAGTGTCACACCCAATCCGGGGGGAAAAAGTCTCCGTCCTGGAAATTTGTATAGAGGGTGATCCCGAAAAGCCATTAAGGGGCGTTTACTTAATGATTACTTTATGATAGATGGCTATCAATTAGAAAGCGCAATTCAGATCTGAATATGGAGGTTGCCATGTCTTTCAAAGAAAATTTATTAAAAAAAATTAAGATCGATCAACTGGCCCGAAAGGTTTTGCGAACTATTGGAACGGCAGAAAGCGGCCTCAAAATAGACAAAGACGCCATGCGAAATCTCCTGGAGATGGGTCCCTACCAGCATCGCCAGGAGCGGGACCTCGATTTGTATGTTGAGCAATCCAATGACGGAAAGAACATCATCCTGGTGCTGGACAATGAGCTGCCAATCTATCAAACTACCGTCGAAGACGTGGTGATTCGCAAAAGTCCTTATACCAAAGAAATGCTGAATATCAGAAATATAATAAAAATCTTAAAGGACTCGGACGTAAAGATTAGCCGCAAAGAAGCATCGGTCAAAAGAGTCCAAAAAAAGAGTGTTGATCTTTTGGACTTAACCTATCAAGAATCAGACATCGCATCCCTGGCTGAAGAAGGAGCACTCTCCCTGGAAAATGGTTATTCTGAGGGGATATTGGAAACCCTCGCTCTGTTTTCAGAACTGCTGGATTATAAGTCCGCCCCGCAAGCATTTCGGATTCCTCACTATGATATGTTTGGTGCGGTGAACAAAAAGGCCGGCGGTGAAATGGTCTTCGGACCGGCAGTGGCATTGAGCCGGGTGGACAATTCCCTGAGGATGGTTAAAAATCCAATCAGCCACCTGGACAAACCAAACATAGAGCTGTTTCAGCAGCTGATTCAGGGAAAAAAACCGGCGGATGCCGAGGGTGCTGCCGTCTTCCGGTACCTTGAGGAAGAGGTCCTGAACCCTGAACCCGGAACCCAGAATTCTGAACCCCTATAGTTGATAAACAATAGGCTTTTCATATGAATCAATTTCGATGCCGACGATGTCTCCGGTTTTAAATCTGAGTTTTTTGAATTTTTTTACCGTTTTTTCGTGCTTGTCCATTTTCCAATAGACCGACCACATGGGATTGCGAATCGTATCGATCCCGTAAGCGTCATGCCCACAAAGATTAAGCCTGAATTTATCTTTGGCGATGAGGGTGTCGGTTTCGGATAAAAAATAGTCGATTTTATACAGGTTATCATGAAGTACTCTGGAAAAATTTCCCTGCATTTCCGGAAAATCGTCTAAATAATGATTGGCAATCTGGTATAATTCTTCCGGCTCCTGAATCGAAAGGCCCAGCACACAGAAACGCTGATATTTAAGGGCAAATTGTTCAAGGCTGGATTGATAATCGAAAATAATATCAAAAAGATCTTGCGTGGTTGCGCTGGGATCTCCGCCGCCGAGTACGAATTCTTCACATCTGGCAATTATTTTTAAATAAAATTCTTTGTTGTCCATCACGTAAAGCGGGCGTTCCCTGTAATTGTGATTCCTTCTGACCCGGCGCACCCCATCTAGATGAACGGATTTTTCGCTTTGTTCCAATTCAACGATGTCAATGTGAGAAATATCCTTTGCCTGAACAACGTGGATTTCACCTTCCTCTGAAACCACATATTCAATTTCACAGCGGTAGCCCAAATGTTTTTGTATCTCTTCGGACAATTGAAGCAGCCCCAAGTCATGCGGTGTTCTGGTAATAAAAGGTTCCTGTTGGACTTTATGACTTCGGTCGCGGCAATACCCGAATTCCCAGTGATTTCCGAGCATCTTCGCCATGACGCTCGTTCCGCTGATGTAGGGCATGACAATCAGCCCCATATTTTCCAGATCAATCTCAGGCGCATTGCTGAATTTTTGCTGCCTGCGAATCGACAACTTTTTGGCATTGGCCGCTAAATTAATAATTTTTTTTCTGGCATACTGAATTCCGCCCAAATCGGCGTAGGTTTCGAGGGAGTCAAAGGTCCCGCCTTTGAAGTAAGCCTCTTTAGGGTGAGCACTGCGGGCAATGACCTTGAAACTTTCCCGGTGGCGGTCCAGAAAAGCTTCCAGGGCTTTAAAATTCTTATTTTTAAAATCAACAGCCGAGACGTAGATAAATTCGGGAACGTTGAATCCGCCACTTTCAAGTCGTTGTAATAAAGCGGCTTTTTCGGGTATGACCATTTCCATAAATCTTCAATAATCAATCGTCAATCTTCATTTCAGGCTTCGCCGGGTTGGAATACAGACTCTATAAGTACTGGTGAATATAAATCTTTTTTTAATGGTGTCAAACCTTGGCCGATCCGCAAGGCAGTAGGAATAAATTATAAAATAACCTTGACCACAGCGGGTGTTAATCGTAATAAAAAAGTATTTTAGTGTATTTATTACAAATCAAGAGGTAAAAAATTCTTTTTAAATATTTCTTTGCATACATCGAATGGTTACATGGCTATGATGCCGCAAGATTGAAAAAGGATTTTTTGGCGGGCCTGACGGTGGCGCTGATCCTTATTCCCCAGTCCATGGCCTACGCCGAGCTGGCCGGTCTGCCGCCCTATTATGGGCTCTATGCCTCCTTTTTGCCGCCGATGATCGCGGCGCTGTTTGGCTCCAGCCGCCAGCTGGCCACCGGGCCGGTGGCGGTCGTATCATTGCTCACCGCAACGACCCTCGAACCGCTAGCGACAGCCGGGAGTCAGCAATTTATTGCCTATGCCGTTTTGCTGGCCTTGCTTATCGGTGTTTTCCAGCTGGCCCTTGGCATACTCAAATTAGGACTGGTAGTCAACTTTATCTCCCACCCGGTGGTAAACGGTTTTACCAATGCAGCCGCCCTTATCATCGCGACATCCCAGCTGCCCAAGCTATTCGGCGTCCACATCGACAAAGCACCGCACCACTATCAAATGATCTACGCCGTGATGGTGGCCGCTGGGAATTACCTTCACTGGTTTACGCTATTCATGGGCGTCTTGGCGTTTGTCATCATGTACGGTCTGAAGTGGCTGTCTCCAAAGCTGCCGAACGTTCTCGTGGCCGTCGTCACGACGACGATTATTTCTTGGGCCCTCGGATTTGAGCGCAATGTAATGGTGGACATTTCGTTGATCAGATCGAGAAAAGTCCAGCATCAGATCGAGGAATTCAACCGGGCCCTGGAACCGATAGCAATCCTGAGTGAAAACCGAACCCAACTGATCCGGCGTCTCAATGCCGCCAAAAATCCCATAGACAAACTCGCTGAACTCGAAATCAGGCAGGCTGCGGAACGTATCTCCCTGCAAATCAAGCAATTAAAATCCCAGGCTGGCAATTACCGGGCACAAATACGTCGTGTTCTGCTTGAAGGGGTCATGGGAGATGACGGCAAACTGTCATATCATCCCCTCAACGAATTTGCGGATCGCCAGCGTGTGGACGGCCTCGTATGGCGGATCAAGGTCGGGGGCACCCCCCTGCAAATGGATCGTTTAAAGTTGATTGGGGGGGGCGAGGTGGTCGGTGACATTCCCCGCGGACTGCCATCATTTTCGCTGCCCCATCTTGATTATCATGTCATTTTGTATCTTTTACCTTTTGTGGTTATCATTTCACTGTTAGGGTTTACAGAGGCCATATCTGTGGCCAAGGCGATGGCCGCCAAGACCGGCCAAAGGCTCGATCCCAATCGGGAGCTCATCGGCCAAGGCTTGGCCAACGTCTGTGGGGCCGTCACAAAAAGTTATCCGATCTCCGGTTCTTTTTCCAGGTCGGCCGTCAACCTTCAATCCGGAGCTGTTTCCGGACTATCCAGTGTCTTCACCAGTCTGACAGTGATCGTTGTGCTATTGGTTCTGACACCGCTTTTTTATCATTTGCCCCAATCGGTATTGGCAGCCATTATTATGATGGCAGTGGTAGGGCTGATAAATATCAAAGGTTTTGTCCACGCCTGGCAGGCCCAATGGTACGATGGTGCAATTTCAATTATGGCTTTTATCAGTACACTGGTGTTCGCACCCCACCTGGACCGAGGCATTATCATTGGGGTGGGTCTATCCATTCTTGTCTTCCTTTATAAAAGCATGCGGCCCAAAGTGGTTGATTTGTCTTTGGACGTCGATCGCACCCTGCACGATGCGGTGGCCAGCGGTTTACGGGAATGCCGCTATATCGATGTGGTTCGATTCGACGGCCCCCTATTTTTTGCCAATGCCAGCTACCTGGAAGATCAAATCAGAAATCGCCGGCGGTCGAAGAAAGATCTCAAACACATTATTATCTCAGCCGGCAGTATCAATGACATTGACTCATCCGGCGAGCAAGCATTATCTTTGACTATCGATCGCGTCCGAAGTGCAGGAATTGATATTTCACTGAGTGGTGTCAACCGGTCCGTTATGAAAGTGTTCAGACGGACCCACTTAATTGCAAAAATCGGCGAGAATCACATCTATCCAGCCATTGAAGACGCTATCAGTGCGGTGCATGAGATCACCCACAGGGGCGGACAAGAAAAAGACTGTCCCTTGACAACCGTCTGTCGCATTGCTCAATCATCGGCCACCAGCAGAGCTGCGGGTATGAGAATGATCTTTTAAAGCAACCGGAATCATCTTTAAGGCTGGCCTCTGATTTAAAAAGGGGAAAAATTAAATGCCCATCATCAGCATATTCAGCGGTAGCTTCTGCCAGGAGGGCCCCGTGGTCCGGGAGGTCGTTTCACGCACAGGCTACAGACATATCATTGATGACGAAATTGTCGCCGAGGCAAGCCGGCGCTCCGGCTTGGCCGAAATTAAAATCAAGCGGTCGTTTACATCCCGAACTTCGGTGTTCAACAACTTCACCCATGAAAAGGAACGCTCCATTGCATACATAAAACTGGTCGTCGCCGAAATGATAGCGGTCGACAATGTCCTGATTACATGTTTTTCCGGACAGCTTATCCCCAAGACCATCAGCCATATTCTACGGGTCTGTTTGATCGCACCTGTAAAATTCAGGATCGCTGCCGCCTCCCGGCAACAGGGCTTGTCGGAAAAGGAGGCTGCCAAACGTGTGCTCAAACGCGAAGCGGATTGCACCCATTGGATCGATTCACTGTTTCATACCGCAGATCCCTGGGATCCTGCTCTTTATGATATCGTCCTTCCGATAGACAGGATGACGTCCGAAGAAGCGGCAGGCCTGATTGCAGATTATGCCGGCAAGGATGTGGTCAAACCAACCGCAGCTTCGAAACAAGCCCTGGAAGATTACAGGCTTGCAGCTCAAACAGAAGTAGCTCTACTAAGCGAAGGACACATGGTGGATGTCAATGCTACCAACGGAGAGGTGATTTTGACCATCAACAAACACGTCCTCAGACTCAATCGGCTTCGCCAGGAACTTAAATCCATCGCTGAACCGATTGCCGGGGTCAAATCGGTGATAACGAAAATCGGCAAGGATTTTCATAAAACCGATATCTATCGCAAGCACGATTTTAAAATGCCGTCGAAGGTGCTGCTGGTGGACGACGAACGAGAATTTGTTCAAACCCTGTCTGAACGGTTGATAATGAGGGACATGGGCTCGGCCGTCGCCTATGATGGCGAGTCGGCGCTGGCGCTGATCAAAGAAGATGAACCCGAAGTCATCATTGTCGATCTTAAAATGCCCGGTGTTGATGGTATAGAAGTATTGCGGAAAGTAAAGAAAAACCACCCGCAGATCGAAGTCATCATTCTCACGGGGCACGGTCACGAAGAAGACCGCCAGCTATGTATGGAGCTGGGTGCGTTTGCCTACTTGCAAAAACCCTTGGACATTAATGTGCTCAGCGAAACAATTCAAAAAGCCAACGAAAAGGTTCGGCAAAAAAAGGACCCGGCAGATTGAAGATTTTAAAAAAATTGATGCCGGCTTTCCTGGATCACAAGGACGTCACTTCCGGGCCTTACAAACATCATTTTGACTTTCTGAGGATCTGGAAGCGCGCAATTATCGTCACGGCGACAGTCGCGCTCGTACCCCTTATCGTTTGGGCCCTATCCGGATACCGGCTTACCATGGGAACCATTGAGTCGGAACTTGTTCTGCGCACCTCTCAACTGGTTTCGAATTCATGGCGTTCGGTTTCACTGTTTCTTACCGAGCGCAGATCGGTGCTGGATTTTATTGCTCATGACCATACTCTGGAAACCTTGAAAGACCCTGTCCGACTTGCCGATATTTTGGAAAACCTGAACAAACGCTTTGGGGGTTTCATCGACCTGGGTGTCATCGACAACAGCGGGAAACGGATATCGCATGCCGGCTCGCATCAAATGAATGGCCCTGATTACAATCAACAGCACTGGTTTCGTGAAGTTCTGGATCACGGTGTCTATATCAGTGACGTGGTCACTGGAACACGTCAGGAACCCCATGTGGATTTCGCGGTCAAACGCGACTTGGAAAATGGCTTGTTTTTTGTGCTGCACGCGACCATTCAGCCGGAAGAGCTTGCCGAGTCCATCGCCCAAATTGATGTGGGTGCCAAAGGAGATCTTTTTATTGTCAATCGCGACGGCGCACTGCAAACCCCCTCCCGGTATCATGGACCGGTTCTCAATAAACTTTCGATCAAGGTTCCGGAGTATTCATCAAAGGCTCGGGTTTTTGAAACAAGCAATGCTAAAAATGACCGTATTGTCATCGGTTATGCCCATATTCCGGAAACCCCATTTATTTTGATGATCATCCAGGAACAAAGCGAAGGCGTCCAGCCCTGGTATAAAACGACCTGGGCGTTTACGGCAATTTTGGCGGTCAGCATCATTATGATCCTGTTGGTTACCTTGGGAGTCGCCACCCATTTGGTCAACCAGATCCATGTCGCGGACCAGGAAAGGGTCGACACGCTGCACCAGGTGGAATACGCCAGTAAAATGGTATCGCTCGGTCGTCTGGCGTCCGGGGTTGCCCATGAAATCAACAATCCGCTGGCCATCATTAATGAAAAGGCCGGCCACATCAAAGACATTTTTACCTTGACCGATACCTACGCCAAAGACCCCAAGCTCATTAACCTGGTAGACTCGGTAATTTCAACGGTGCAGCGCTGTGCCGCCGTAACCAGGGGCATGTTGAACTTCGCGCGACATCTCAATCTGAGCGTCCAAACCATTGACTTGAAAGAGATCATCGATGAGGTCCAAAGCGTTCTCGCCAAAGAGGCAGAAATCAGATCGATAACCGTGAAAGTGATAGTGTCCCGGGACATACCGCCGTTTGAAAGCGATCGCGGCAAACTGGAACAAATTTTTTTCAACTTGTTTAACAGTGCCATCGGCGCCATGGGTGATGGAGGACATCTCGAGATTACGGCCACACGAAAGGATAAAGATTTTATCTCGGTTGCATTTACCGACAACAGTCGTGGTATTCCGGAGTCGGACCTGAAACATATTTTTGAGCCGTTTTACTATGCAAAGACCGGCCACAGCGGAACCGGTCTCGGCCTGGCGGTCACCTACGCCCTTGTGCAGGAAATCGGGGGCACAATTAGCGTTCAAAGCCGACCCGGCCATGGAACCTGTTTTGATATCAGTGTCCCTTTGAAAATGCCCGAGAAAGAATAAAAAAAATTATGGAGGTCGCTTTGGCTGTTAAGCTGGATGTGGTCGCTGAGATGGGCCTGCAGTTTTTTGGGCGGATATCGGCATCCGTCTCCCATGAACTTAAAAATGTGCTGGCGATTGTCAATGAAAACGCCGGTTTGTTGGAAGACTTGGCCTGTATGGCGAACCGGGGCAAGCCGATCGATCCTTCAAGACTGATCAAAATGGCGGATGCGGTCAAAAAGCAGGTCGGCCGTGCAGATGAAATATTAAAAAATATGAACCGTTTCGCTCATAGTATTGATCAACCAACCG
>JASFSK010000142.1:0-9315 GCA_050114455.1 Desulfobacterales bacterium
CAACGCCGATCGAATGCTGCCGATAAATGCTGTTTGTCCTGATGAATCCATATTTTTAAACTAGTTTTCCAGATAATGCTTTTGGACTGCGTTATCAGTCGCCCCCCTTCAACAGCGTACTAACTGTACGCCTTATTCAGGGGGCTCCTTCTAGCCTTGCCAAAAACATTATCTGAAAGACTATCGATGTCCCCTGATCGCAAACGGTTGATGAAGAGACTATGTTTGGAAAAAGTAGCCCCTGAGTGGCAGCAAATTGAATATTGAAGATTGAAAAATGAATATTTATGGTTATCGCTTCGCTCTGCCTTTTTAATCTCTCCAGAGTTTAATTCCCCGCAGCTTTCTGCGATAAAAATGAGAGAGATCCTATCAGTACGATACTCCGCGGCTTATCGCGGAGAGATTTCATTAGTTGATCCCGCCGGAGGCGGACTTTAAATATTCAATATTCAATCGACAATCTTCAATCAAAGTTCCCTGATCGCCAACGGTCGATAAAGCTTTTTGCAGCGATCGGACGAATGTCGCGACCGCGGGTCCATCTGTTCATGGGCGGCGGCAGCCGCCGAATCATGTCGATATTTTTCGGCAATAAGCGCTGACCGCCTGCCGCCAGTCGAAGGAAAAATTCGTAAGCCCTTCGATTCTGGATAATCCAGGACCAGAGCTTGAAAATCCCCTTTTCCGGAACACTGGACCGACGCACCTGCCAATTGACATCACCCTCGGCCAGTTTGGCCCTCAGTGCCAGCAGCATGCGCGGAATGTCAATATTGACCGGGCAGGCATCCTGACAGGCGCCACACAGAGTCTCCCCCTGGCAAAGATCTTTACACCGGTTTATGCCGGCCAGAAGCGGCATGACCACAGCTCCCACCGGTCCGGAATAAGGATGCCCGTAAGAATGTCCGCCGATTTTTCCATAGACCGGGCAAACATTGAGACAGGCGGCACAGCGGATACAGTATAGTATTTCTCTGAATTCCCCATCCGCCAGAATACGGCTGCGCCCATTGTCAAGTATGACAAGATGAAATTCATCCGGGCCGTCAGCCTGGTCCGGATACCTGGGACCGCCGACATAGCTGACATAGGTGCCCATATTCTGGGCGGCAGCGCCGCGGCACAGCAGTCTCAAGAGAATGTCGTGGTCTTCCAGACGGGCCGCGACCCTTTCCATCCCCATAATGGCCACATGGACCTTGGGCATGGTGGTGGACATCCGGATGTTGCCCTCGTTGGATACGGTGACGATGTGGCCGGTTTCAGCACAGGCGATATTGCAGCCTGAAAACCCGATGTCTGCAGCCAGGAATTTTTCCCGCAAGGCTTTCCTGGCAGCCTGGGTCAAAGACGGCGGATCTTCGGTATAAGGAATGTCAATTTTGTCGGCAAAAAGCTTGCCGATATCCTTTCTACTTTTATGGATGGCCGGTGCAATGATGTGAGAGGGGTGTTCGCCGGCCAGTTGGATGATATACTCTCCCAGGTCGGTTTCAGCCACTTCGATGCCGGCCCCAATCAATGCGGTATTGAGACCGATTTCTTCACTTACCATGGATTTTCCCTTGACGGCCAGCTTGACCTTGTGTCTGCGGGCCGTCGCCAGGCAGTAATCTACAGCCGTCTGTGCATCTTTGGCAAAAAATACACGGCCACCATTTTTACGAACATTGGCAACCAGAGTTTCCAGCACGATATCGAGATTCTCGATGGCTTTTGCACGGATTTCATGAGCCTTGAGACGCAAATCCGGCCCCTCCGGTAAATTCTGGTAAGCGAGCGCCGTTGCGTGGCCGAATCTTGTCTGGAGATCAGCCAGGGCCGTTTGGAGAATCGGGTTTTTTAACGCTTTTTTTGCCTCGGCGGTATAATCAACCGTTGTAATTTCACTCATAATTCAATTTTCAATGGCAGGCCTTATCCGGCCAGAATCTGCGCAATATGCAGGATCTTAATATCCGACCCCATCCGGCTCAGCATTCCCTGGATGTTCATCAAGCAGCCCATATCGCATCCAACAACCGTGTCTGCTCCTGAAGCAATGATGTTATTGACCTTGTCCGTAACCATGGCTTCGGATATATCGGGATATTTCACCGAAAATGAACCGCCGAAACCACAGCACCGATCCGCGTCACGCATTTCAATAAATTTAACACCGGATACCCTGGAAAGAAGCCTGCGAGGTTGCTCGCGGATGCGCAGATTACGCAACAGATGGCAGGAATCATGATAGGTAATCGTGCCGTCATATTTTGCCCCGAGGTCTTCCACGCCCAGAATATCCACCAGATATTCCGTCAATTCATATGTTTTGGCTGCCACTGACCTGGCACGCTTCAACCACGGAACATCTTCACTGAATAATTGGGGGTAGTGATGGCGCACCATGGTGACACAGGAGCCGGAAGGGCAGACGATTGCGTCCGCAGTTTCAAAAATGTCAATAAACCGTTTGGCTGCAAGCCCAGCTTCCCGTCGATATCCGGCATTGAACGCCGGCTGTCCGCAGCAAGTTTGCTGGGTCGGACAGATCAGCTCGATACCCAGGTTACGAAAAATCCGCACCACAGCCTCTCCGGCCTCCGGGTAGATTCCGTCCACCAGGCACTGAACAAACAGTGTCACGGTTTTTGTTGTGTTCGGCATGAAATCAAACACCTTTGGGCTGAGATTTAACTCAGATGATCCCCTTGGTAGCATTGTTGGAGTTATGGCAGTACAGCTTCAGTGATCAGCGAAAATGGACTCTACAATGAAACCTCAAAAAAATCCAGGGTAAAAAAACCGTCTTATCTCAATCGATCTATCCTTCCGATATTTAATCAAATATGCTAAAATAGCCAGGTTAAGGGTTATAAAAACGGTCTCCGACATCTTACCGAAAGATCCAAACCAGAATTCAGATTGCCATGACTGAAAATCGGATCGCTTTATTAGAGCTTATCGAAAAAATCGAAAGATTGGGACAATTTCAGGAGAGAATTGACTTTCCGTCAAGTGTCAAACAGATCTGGCAGGCCTTTTTAGCCGATGTTAAGAATTTAATTGATAATGAAATATGTGCTCTGTTTCTTGTAGACGAACTCAGCAATGAGTTTGTTCTGAAATATTCAGAGCCGGGAAAAAGAGCAAAACAATGCCGGCGGGAAATTGATCTTCAAATAGAATGCGGCATTTTTTCATGGATAATAAACCGAAGGCAGCCGGCGCTGATTCCAGCTCTTTCTTTCGACAAAGAAAAATCGATAATTATGCTGCCGTTATCAACCGTCAAAGGCGCATTGGGGGCCGTAATGATCCTGACGCCGATTCAGGAGAGTCTTATTACCCATGAAAATCTCAAGCTTTTGACGCTTTTGTCCAAAGAGTTTTCTCTGGTCATGGAAAATAACCGGCTGGTCGAAAGATTGAGAAAAAAGCAAATTTCCTTGGAAAAGGCCAACAAGGAGATTAAACTTTTATCTCGTACAGATTCCTTGACCGGATGCTACAATCGTGGATATCTCAACGAGGTCCTGCCTAAAGAAATAACGAGAGCCTTAAGATATAAACGACCTTTGTCGCTGACGATGTGCGATATCGACCACTTTAAAAAAATAAACGATACATATGGTCACCAGTGCGGTGACGAGGTCCTCAAAAAAATGGTCAGTTGTATTTCGGAACTAATACGTGCGGATACGGATTGGCTGGCAAGATATGGTGGTGAAGAATTTTTGATTGTGCTTCCCGAAACTCAACTGAAAAACGCCTCGGGTCTGGCGGAAAGACTTCGCAAGAAGATCGCCAATAAGTCGATTGAAATTCCGGGGGACACTATTTCGATTACAGCCAGTTTTGGCGTGACCGGATTCGACGCTTCAAATTCAGCCACATCGATAACTTCGCAAGCGTTAATTCGCACGGCAGACAGGCGCCTTTATGAAGCCAAGAATCAGGGGCGAAATAAGGTCGTCAGCGGCTCTTTCAAAGGATAGAATCATACCACCGCGAACAGAGATACTATTTAAAAAATGTTTTTTTGGTTTTCCACCCTTCGGCGGTATTCATCAAAACCATCTTGAATCGCTTCCTCGATAGTCTCTATTTTAAAGGGTTTGGAAAGATGATTATCGAAACCAGCTTCTTTTATTTTATCGGCATCGTACAAATCCGTATGCCCGGTCAATGCAATCATGATTGTTTTGTTGTCAGTCTCCCGAATCTTCTGACAGAACTCCACCCCATCCATCTCGAGCATTATTAAATCTGTGATGATAATTGAAACTTTTTCTTCTTTTAAATGGGAAAACGCCGCTTCAGCAGATTCGACAACCGTAACATCATAACCTAATTTCAAAAGAAGCTTCTGCATGAGTTCTCTGTGAAAATCTTCATCATCCACCACTAATATCTTTTTTTTCATCATGAGCCTTTTGTCCTGAATGGTCTGTTCTAATTTAGGTTGTTTCCGGTCCTATACAAAGAAGCACACTGAAGTGAAGGGAAAAACGCAGCAAAAGATCATCGAAAATCTTTTGACAAGTACTATAGGGAAAAACCATTTGAATGTCAATTCAGATCAAATACGCTTTGTAATCGTTGAGTTTTTTATCGAGCTTTTTTGAGTCCCCGACCAGTTTGTCCAATTGGTCCCAGAATTGCCGACCGTGATTTTTAATGCGGGTATGAACCAGCTCGTGCAAGATCGTATAATCGATCAATTCATCCGGCAGTCTAGTCAAATTAATGTTTAGATTTATATTGTTTTTACCGGAGCAGCTTCCCCAGCGGGTTTTCTGATTTTTTATGAATACCCGGTTAAACTTAAATCCGTGTGTTTGTGATAAACTAACGAGTCGATTGATCAGATATTTTTTCGCTGATGCCCAGTCGATCGGTTTGTTTTCCGACAGCGACCTGGCCTTCTGTTCAATAAGCGCCATTTTGTCGAGGTGCTTTTTTAACCATCCGGCTTTTGATCTCGCAAACATCTCCGCCGCGGCAAAGGAAACACCGAAAGGAACCGCTACCCGCGCGCCCCTGAACGGTTTTACGGATAGACTTAGATGTTTTGCCAGACCGCTTCTTTCCATTAAAACAGTCCCGACATTCACTAACTCAATTGTTTTCGCTTCCGCGTTTCCCATGGTGCATCCCTATTGCTTAGCTATCTGATATTTTACTCATTTTGAAAACATATAGAATAATGCGGGTGGAATAGTAAAGAGAAAAAAGATATCAAACAGTCCGGCGCCGTCAAAGTACCCGGTAAATTTTTCTCATTTTCTATCTCTGTTTTCAATTAAGGAATTAGGTTGCCGCAAAAAAACACGATGGGCGGTTTGAAATAACATCGATTCCCGAACGATCTTGACACCCAACTTTCATGCACTTATGTTTTTCCCAAAAAAACGGTGCGCGATGAATTATCCCGCACGGCAAAAAATAAGCGTGCTCGATCGTCTTTTCTGAGATCTTGAATCCGGTTATGCCACCCGCTTTCGTTCATTATAGAGGTACTCAAGATGAAGAAGGTTTACACCATTTTTTTGTTATTTCCAATGTTGATTGCAGCTTGTGCTACCAGTCCCTCTGGAAGGCGTCAACTCATGATTGTCTCGGAGGAATCGGCCATTGCCGCTTCCAAACAGGCATATGTCGAGATGCTGAAGCCCTATGCTCAAAAAGGTAAGATAGACAATAATCCGGGCATTAAAGATCGAGTTTACAGGATAACGGGACGTTTGATCGCCCAGGCAATAAAGGTGCGTCCGGAGACCAAAGACTGGGATTGGAGCATCAAAATTATCGATGATCCGGAAACGGTCAACGCCTGGGCTATGGCTGGCGGAAAGATGGCTCTTTATTCCGGTCTTGTGGAAAAGCTCAAGCCGACAGATGATGAGCTGGCTCAGGTACTTGGCCATGAAATCGCTCATGCGCTGGCGAAGCACTCTGCTGAGAAAATGTCAGTCGCCATGGCGAGTTCGATCGGGGTGGTTGCAGTCGGCGTCGTGGCGGATCAGAAAGGTTTGGCACTGACTGGCGCGGCACTCGCTGCCGCTTTGGCAGTCCAGAAACCCAACAGCCGTGCGGCAGAGTCCGAAGCTGATCGGATCGGTATCGAACTGGCGGCAAAGGCAGGTTACGATCCCCGTTCCGCCGTTACCCTCTGGCAAAAGATGGCCAAAGTCGGAGGTAAAGGACCACCTGAATTCCTTAGCACCCATCCGGCTCCGGAGAATCGTGAGAAAAAGCTTGCGGCACTCGTCCCCCAAATGATGCCCTATTTCGAACAAAAGGGGGAAAGGCCATTCTACAAGCTATAGATCGTCACTTACTTTTGTTAATATTTTGGGATGTGTAACTTGTCGATATGCTCCTTATTTTTTCTCACAAAATCCCTTACGTAATAGGGTACGGACTGATTCATCAAATAATCTTTGAAGTCTTCTTCGATCTTGCGTCTGGAAATCGGCCATTCTTCTGCCGATTTTAGAAAAATGTCATACTCGCTTTTACCTGTGACTCTCGCTATTTTATACAGATAATCTTCCATCGTTTTGGGTCTGTCGCTATAGAAAGTTTTGTTCCACTGAAACAGCAAGCGAAAGCATACTCCAGCAAGGAGCATTATACATATCATTCCAACCCCGTTACTCAATTGACCCAGCATAGAATCCTTCCTCTTCTGAGATTGTTTTCTTAAATGATCGGCACAACGGATCGCATTGTTTATCCTGGATTTTTCTTTCAGGATGTTGAATTCGGAAACTAAACTACAGAAATTGATCAACCGCTCCAGCGACTGGACTTAGGACAACCCTGATTTGGAGCCCCTATCGCAATCTGTGTAATCGAAATCTTTCTTTCATCGAAACAGACGGTTACATCAGTTCCGGGGCGTCGTGGACGTTCATGTATACTGCCTTCATAGACATACTCATTTCCACTTATCTTAAAATCGTACTTGTGGGGGTTTATATCCAATTCACAGAATTTGCTCGGTATGTTCGACTGACCATCCAGTGGGTGAGGCAAGTTGACATTCCAGAATGAAAACGGTCTGCTATCCTGTTTCATCAGCATTTTGAGAACTACAGCGGCATGGTGTCCTGTAATATCCCAGTCTATCTGACGGTTTTTAGCAATATATTGTGAGACAGCAATGGATCGATAGCCTAAAATGGCAGCCTCCCTTGCGGCTGCAACCGTTCCCGAATTATATACATCAGAACCGAGATTTGCACCCGGGTTAATACCTGCGATTAGCCAGTCGACATCCGGGGCTATTTGCTTGAGGGCTATTCGGGAGCAATCTGCCGGGGTGCCTTCGACGCTGTATCGATCCGGACCCAGCCTGTTTACTCTGATCGGCGATCTCGTGGTCACTTTGTGACCAATGCCGGATTGGGGCTCTGCAGGTGCCACAATTACAATCTGAGCACCTCCCTGAAAGCAGTCTTCAAGAGTGTTCAGGCCCGGTGCATCAAACCCGTCGTCGTTTGTCAGAATAATCTTCAAATGAGTTCACTCCATCTTAATTTTTCCAATTGTTGGCAATCTCCAACAGTCGTTTTTGGCCCGTAGCTGATAAGCCCAGGCTTGCTAAATTTGCTTTGATTTCTTCAGGAGTCCCATAGCCGCCGACATATCCATTCACCCGGGCTGCAGCCGTGGAATTGACAAAATCGATATTCCGAGAGTAGAGCGCTTTGAATTCAATCATCAGCTGCCGGCGCTGGCGCAGCTGATATTTTTGGTGATAGTCTTCTGCCAGATAAAATTTGCCGAAGGGCAGAATTTCGGTTTGTATTTTCTCGTTTCTGATACCTTCCTCAATAGCCCTGGTTTCCAGTGCCAGCTCTTTCTGGGTTTCATTGTGGTAAAATATTGCAGACCGGTATTGACGGCTCCAGGCGCGACGGGTGGGATCATGTTCATGCCAGAAAATAGTTAGTAGTTTTTTATAGGAGATAAGAGCAGAATCAAAATCAATCTGCAGCGTTTCGCTGTGATCTCCGATACTTCGGTAGGTTGGATTTTCTGTTCTTCCGCCCGAATAGCCGACACGGGTTCTAACGATACCGTCTAAACTCCCGAACCGGGAGTCCGGTCCCCAAAATCAGCCCAAAGCAAAGGTGGCGGTATCTGTCTCTGCCGGTGCCGCAGCATCTATGGGAGGTATTCTGGTTTCAATGGCTTTGCCTGATTTGATGGATTTCATTTGATTTTCCTTCTTCTTTCCGGGCGTCGGTGTTGAATCTGCATTGCTATGGTCACAGGCATGAATCCCAAAACCCAAACCAAACGTTGACAAACCGATCCATTTCATTAGACTTCGTCGGGACAGGTAGGTGTAGATTTCGGTTTTTTGATCGTTGTTCATTTTAGCCTCACTCCATATCAAATTCTTTGATATCAAACCAATAGCCGGTTTTGCTCAAGTGATCCAATTCGAATTGAACGGCCTTTACGTGATTGTTTTCAATTTCTAAAAACCGTTCAAACAGTGCACGACCTTCGGCCGGCAGTTCGTTGACCATCTTCTGATAGAAATCACTGGTTTCGATTTCCACTTTCAGCGCCTTGCTCAGCATTTGCCGCCTGACGCCAAGGAAATCTTTTGATACCAGTGATTTGATTTTCTCAGATTCCCGGTTGATGACTTCCTGGGAAGGTATTTCAGAATCGAGTCTTTCGGCGACAATGGTACCGGAACTTTGCAATTGCTCGAGTTTATATTCAAGATAGTCGATGTGGTTCTGCTCTTCTTTGCACAAGGTTTCGAAGATTCGCTTTCCGACCCGATCCTCCACTGCCTCGGTTGCCTCCCGATAAATATCACGAATCCTGCTTTCATATTTGACAGCAGATTTAATCGCTTCTTCAATGGTCGTCATGTTATCTCCTATTCATCATAAGGGTATTAAGTCAGACGAATGGCCTGAATGGTGATCGATATCGCTTTACAAAATTCGAACACCGATAGTTTCGTGAAAAGTCTTAAAAACGTCTCCTGACGTCGCTGCCGCGAAGGCGGGAATCTAATATTTTCAAATAATTATGGATGCCGGCCTTCGCAGAGCCTGCTTCTGCGAAGTTAATCAGGGGCATGACGGAATTTGTGACTTTATATGAGCTTGTCAACTCTATGTTTTAAGAACAAACGGCAGTCCTGAATGTGCTTCAACCAATAACATAATTATAATCGTCATGATAATCAACTCCACGTCCGGTACCACGATGATTGTCCTTTACACTTAAAAGGAATTTTATCATAATGTTTCATAAATCTGAGAGAGAGGAGTCAGCAAATGGAAC
>JASFSK010000143.1:0-9250 GCA_050114455.1 Desulfobacterales bacterium
GACCGCTCGGCAGCTTGTCCCATTTGCCGGTCTTTGAATTGTATACATCATCCGAGCCGGGCAAAATGGAGAATCCGGTCACATCCCCGACAACCGAAGAGTCACTGGTTTTGACATTAGATCCGACATCTCCCCACCAGGACACCATCGAACCGGTGCCCGCCAGAAATTGTTGGAAGGCGGTGGTATTGGGATCGGCATTCAGTTGATTGGGGGGTTCCGAGGGTAGGGCGTCGATGACGTCCTGAATGGCCCGAACCCAGGCCGGGTTATTGACACGCGGCTTCATCGTATCCGCATCGAATAGCCAGGCTTTATCATCCGGGTGTTTTGCATAGGCAGTGGCCCGGCTGCCCAAAAAGTAGAAACCAAATCCGCCCCAGCCCTTCGGCGGATCAAGATAGCCATAGGCATCCATACCTTGAAACTTTTTGCCGGCCAAAAACTTGGTCACCTCCTGAACCTTTTGCCAGGTGTTGGGGACCTCCCATTCGCCCTCATGACCTTCGTCTTTCCATGCTTTGGCCAAGCCGGCATCGGAGAAATAGTCGGTACGGTAATTGAAATTATGGCAATCGCCGTCGATTGAAATGCGATAGATCTTGCCGTCCCAGGTTCCGACCGGGGCTTTCAAATAATGGACGTAATCATCCATATCGATCAGCTTTTTGATCCAATCCGGCATTTCAGAGGCCAGACCCTTACCGCAGACGTCACCTTCAAAAGGGGCGCCCATTTCAAGGACGTCGAAATCAACCGTTCCGGTGGCAATGGCCTGTTGCAGCCGGGCGTTATAATCAGCCTGGGCGAGGTCGATCCAGTCTATCTTGGCACCCGTGTAGGCTTCCCAGGGCTTCAGGAAACCGCGGAACAAGAAGTTGTGCAGGTTCTGGTTATTGAGCCCCATAAAGGATAGTTTTACCCCCTTGAATTCACCTTCTTTGACAGTGCTTTTGGTGCCTCCCAGGCACAGGGCACCGACTTTCTGCCAGTCCGAATCGGTTGGAGAGCCCTTGCCAACCCCTGGGATTTTCAGCATTTCAGCTCTGAGGTTGCTAGCAGCATGTGCTTCCCGGGTGAGCAGGTTCAGTCCACTGGTTGATCCCACGGCAAGAGCGCCGACGCCGGCAGCGGCGATGGCTGAATCCTTGATAAATTTACGACGGGTGATCTTTTTTTCAGTCTTCATGAAGTCCTCCTTTTCATTATTGCACTTCACAATAGTTCAACGGATGTTGCCTGCATAAGCACCATCGGTAAAAAAAAGATTAAACGCGTTTTTTGTCTCCCCATAATTATTGAAAATTCTTAACAAACCGGCCAATAACCATCAAAACAATTAGTTTAGCCTGATACTTTTGTCAACCCTTAAAATCAGCGATCATCAACAGAGTTGGTGGATATAGGGATGGTACCTGAAGCGGGTCGGGGTCACCTTGCGGGGGGTGACTGATTTTTAATTAAAAATTCTTTTTTTTCACTACTTTACTGGTAGATAATTCATACAAATGTCTTTCCTGGATAACTTTTGACTTTCCAGAATACGTTGAGTATATTGTTTGCACCCCAAATGATCGGGTTCTATCAATTGAATTGGCGGTTTGGTAGAAAACGATCGATACGGCTGCTACCAAAAAAAAGGAGAAAAAAATGAGCTGGTTGATGGAAGTATTTCAGGTAAAAAAGCCGATCATCGCCATGTGCCATCTCCAGGCCCTTCCGGGAGATCCGGGATATAAAAAAGATAAAGGCATCGCATGGGTAATGGATATGGCCAGGCAGGATTTGGCTGCCCTTAATGATGGGGGTGTCGATGGTGTTATGTTTTCAAATGAGTTCAGCCTCCCATATTTATCGGATGTGGAACCGGTCACCTATGCGACCATGGCCAGAATAATCGGCGAGCTGAAACATGATATTAAAATACCCTATGGCGTCAACGTCCTTTGGGATCCCAGGGCATCCATTGATTTGGCGGTAGCCACCGACGCCCAGTTCGTTCGGGAGATTTTCACTGGTGTTTATGCCAGCGATTTTGGCCTCTGGAACACCAACTGTGGTGAAGTTGTCCGGCATCAGCATCACATCGGTGGGGAAAACATAAAACTCATGTTCAATATTGTCCCCGAAGCCGCCGCCTATCTGGGCCAACGGGATGTTGCCGATATTGCCCGCTCGACGGTATTCAACAACCAACCGGACGCACTTTGTGTTTCCGGACTTACCGCGGGGTCGAAAACAGATTCTTCTACCTTAAAAATGGTAAAGGATGCCGTACCGGACACACCGGTTTTTGCCAATACCGGCGTAAGCATAACAAACGTCAAAGAACAGCTTGCCATAGCGGATGGGACTGTAACCGCCACCACTTTCAAACGAGACGGCGAATTTAAAAATGAAGTGGATCCCTCCAGAGTCGCGGCCTTTATGGATGTTGTCCGCCAGGTGAGGAAGGAAGATGGATAAGCGCTGGGAAAAGCTGGGCGAGATTCTGGTCAACTACTCCACCCGGGTGACGGCGGGGGAACGGGTCATGATCGCCATGATTGAGCCTGAAACCTACCCGCTGGCCAAAGGTGTCTACCGGGCGGCAATCAAGGCCGGGGCCTTTCCTCAGGTCCAATTTCTTTCAGAGACCCTACGCCGCTGTGTTCTGGAACACGGCAGCCGGGAGCAGATCGAATGGGTGCCTGAAATGGAGCTCCAGGGAATGGAGTGGGCCGATGTCTACATTGGATTAAGGGGCGCCCACAATCTATTCGAGCTTCAGGATATCCCCGGGGATAAACTTGCTGCCAACCAGGCCGCCATGGGGGTCGTATCCACCAGAAGATGGGAAAAAACCCGCTGGTGCTTGGTCAGAGTTCCCAACAGCGCCTTCGCCCAGCAAGCTCAAATTGACGAGGAAACCATTACGGACATGTTTTTTAACGCCTGTTTTCTGGACTGGGAAAAAGAGGCGCAAAACTGGAATGCCTGGTGCGGCCGGCTGAATAAGGGCAGGCAAATACAGATTACCGGAGTAGACACGGACCTCTCCTTCTCGGTAAAGGGACGCAAGTGGATCTCATTTGCGGGCAAATTGAACCTGCCGGACGGGGAAATCGCCACCGCGCCGGTCACTGATACAGTTGATGGAACAATTTACTTTGAACGCCCGGGCGTTCTTGGCGGCAGGCTAATCCGCGACATCCGGCTTACCTGGAAAGAGGGAGAATTGACAGAGGCCTGCTCCTCCACCGAAAAAGAGTTTTTTCAGTCAATCATCGGCCAGGATAAAGGATCGTCCCGGCCCGGGGAATTTGCCATCGGCACGAATTTCATGCTGGACAGATTCTGCAACGACATCCTCATCGACGAGAAGATCGGCGGAACCATTCACCTAGCCTTGGGACGGGCATACCCTGAGTGCGGCGGAACGAATCGATCACCCATCCACTGGGATATTGTCAAGGACATTCGCACCGAGGGTACCGTTTATCTCGATGGCGATCCCATTGTTGAGAGTGGTAAAATCCTCCTATAAAAATGGTGAAAATAATGAACGAATGCTTTCTGGGAGTAGATATCGGGACCGGTTCGTCCAAAGCCGTCATTGTTGATATCGAAGGAAATGTTCTCGGCCAGGCATCCGTGCCCCACAAAATGTCAATGCCTCAGCCGGGATGGTATGAGCAGGATGCGGAACAAATTTGGTGGGGAGATTTTCTGTTTCTATGCAGAAAACTGCTTGCGGATCTGCAATATCCCAGAGAGTCGATAAAGGGGGTTGCCGTAAGTACGATCGGCCCGTGCGTACTACCCCTGGATAATGCGGGAAGTCCCTTACGTCCCGGGATTCTTTATGGAATTGATACGCGGGCGGAAACGGAGATTCGGGAAATCGAGGCGCAACTCGGCCGTGAGGCAATTTTTGCTAAAACAGGACAAGATCTCTCCTCCCAATCATGCTGTCCGAAAATCCGCTGGATCCAAAAAAACGAACCGGAGGTTTGGGAAAAAACCTCGAAAATTCTGACTGCCACCGGTTACCTGGTTTACAAGCTTACGGGCAGATACACTCTGGATATCTATAGCGCCATTGGATACGCGCCGATCTTCGATCTGGCAAGAAAAACCTGGGACCCCTCCCTGGCTGATTTCATCATGGAGATGGAAAAACTTCCCGAGCTCCTGTGGAGCAGTCAGATTGCCGGGGAGCTCACCCGAAGGGCGGCCGAAATGACCGGCTTGCCGGCAGGCTTGCCGGTTGTAACCGGGACAATTGACGCCGCCTCGGAGGCGATTGCTGCCGGCGTTGAAAAAACAGGCGACATGATGATGATGTACGGCAGCAGCAATTTCTTTATCTTAAAAACCGAAAGCCTCTGGCCGGTCCGTTCATTCTGGGCTTCAAATTTTCTGGAGTCCGGCACCTACGTTCTGACCGGCGGCATGTCCACCGTGGGAAGCATGTTTAAATGGTTTGGGGAAAGCTTTCCCGGCCGGAGTGTGGCAGATTGGGAAGGCTTGGCCTCTAAATCTTCTCCCGGCGCAGGCGGTATTACCTGCCTGCCCTATTTTGCCGGAGAAAGAACCCCGCTGCAGGATCCGAACGCGAAAGGGGTATTTTTCGGGATGTCTCTTGCCAGCACTCCAGGGGATATATATCGCTCTCTCCAGGAAGCCGTGGGGTTTGGCATTCGGCATAATATTGAGGAGATGGAAAAGGCTGGTGCCCTGGCCGAAAGAATTCTGGCAATCGGCGGGGCCTCTGAAAGCCGCCAATTAATGCAGATAATTTCAGACATCACCGGATGCCGGCAACATCTCCCCCATCAGAAGCTCGGTGCCTGTTACGGTGATGCATTCCTGGCCGCCGTGGGCAGCAATTATTTTAGTAGTATCAATGATATTAACCAGTGGGTTCGCATGGAAGAAGAGATCGTACCGAGTGAGGCATCCAAAGCAATTTATGATGATGGGTATGAAAAGTTCCGGGAGCTCTACACTTCTACCCGTCACCTGCTCAGTCGGCCCCAAAACGAACCCGGGACCGATTGAAACCGACAAGAGGAGTACTAAATGCGTTTTGAACTCATGTTTCCGTATCAAATCCGCCGAGCAATCAAGGAGCACTGGCCGGTTGTTCTGCCACTTGGAGTACTGGAATACCACGGCGAGCATTCGGTCATGGGGGTCGATACGCTATTGGTAATTCAAACTATGGCGCTTTTGGAAGAAGAGCTCGATATGGTCATATTGCCGCCATTTTATTATGGTGCGGCCAGCTATGTGGTTGAATCGCCGGAAAATGGCAAAGGCTCCATCCATGTTCCGTCAGAGGTTTTAAATGCCTTTGGACGTCATGTATTTTCCAGCCTGCTTCGCACGGGCTTTCAGAATATCCACGGCTTTATTCATCATCAAAGCGAAAACTTTATTGCCGGAATGCCGACCGATCTGGCCTTCAAACTGGCAGCCAGGCAGGCAACCTTCGACTTTTTGGAAAAAGAACGTGGTGAAGATTGGTGGGGCCGCGATGAGATGGAAAACTACTACTCCGATCATGAAGCCCAAACAGACCCTTTCAGTTGGATCCGTTTGCATCCCCTGCTTGATGCCGAAATTCAAAAGGAGTTTCCCATCGACCATACCGGTAAGCAGGAGATGTCTCTTATGATGGCATTCTGCCCGGAAGGTGTTGATATGGATCGCTATCAGGATGATAAATGGTATTCGCGCAGCGCCAAAGAGGCCAATCTGGCATACGGCAATGCCGCCAAAGAAAAGATTCTAAACAGCGTAAGGGCGATTTTGACCGGAGCTAATGATGTTCACAAGTAGATTTATATACAAGACCCAAGTTTAGCACTTTCCACCAAAGCCTCGATCACCTTCATGTTTGCCACGGCATCTTCCAATTGGGTTGGGACCTCAGTGTCATTTAAAATCGCCATGGAAAACAAGTCCCCTTGAATTGTGTACTGGTTGACTGATTATCCTAAAAATCAAGCAATTAGATGCTTATATCGGCCGAGTTTGTCAATCCACAGAGAAGAATTCATCGGTTCGTAGGTTGTCAAATCGAAACTATTGCGAACGATCCGACGAATCTCGTCCGGTTCCATGATTATATCGAGGGCATAGGCCTGGGTTAAGGCATTGCCCATGGAAGTACATTGCTGTGCACCAGCGTATACCGGTATCCGACAGGCATTGGCCGCTAGCTGGCAGAGCAACTTATTGGCACTTCCGCCACCCACCAGGTATAGTGAATCCACCGTTTCATCACTCAAAGAGCATAATAGATCGAGGCGGTAGGCATACTCAAGGGCCAGACTTTCGAGAACACCCCGGATGAGCTCTCCACGGGATTCTGGCAAGGGCTGTTGAAACCGATCAACCAATTCCAGCAGTGATTTTTCCATGTCATCCGGAGCCAACAGACAACGATTGCCCACATCTATGATCGGCCCGGATTCGGACCTCAGGGCTTCTGCCATCATACGGTCATAATTCCAGGGATCGTCCGGTGTATCCCATTTTCGGCATAACTCTTGAATCAGCCAAAGTCCGATAATATTGCGGCATAAAAACCAGCCGCCAAGGGTATATTCATTACTAAATCCGTTTTCAAGAAATTCCGGGGTGGTGACCGGTTCGGAACGAAGCCGGCCAAGGATGCTCCAGGTACCCGAGCTTAGAAAGGCCCAATTGGTGTCGCATGCAGGGATAGCAGCCGCTACAGCGGCTGTGTCATGGCTGCAGGTAGCAATTACGGGAACATTGGCCATATTTGATCGGGAGGCGATTTCAGGTCTTATATTGCCGATTATCGTGCCCGGTTCTACCAGATCTTCAAAAATGTCGGGCAATTGGAAGCGGCCAATGATATCGTAGCACCAGGTACCATCTATTCCCATTAGGTTAGAGGTACTGGCGATAGAACGTTCGGAGACTTTTTCCCCGGTCAGACAGTAATTAAACAGATCCGGCATATTCAAAAAAGTATGGGCCGTTTTCAGAATAGTAGAACGATCTCTCTGCATGGCTAACAATTGAAATAATGAGCTGATCGTCCATGGTTCGCAGGCCGTCGCCGCAAATATCTCCTCGCGGGACATAAGGGTGTCCGAGTATTGATATATATCATTGGTGCGCGCATCGCGATAATGGACGGGATTGGTCAAGATATTTCCATCTTCTGCCAGCAATCCGAAATCAACACCCCAGGTACTGATACCAATACCATCTAAGGGTACATTTTTAGCCGCACACGCCTGAAGGGTTACAAGCAATTCTGCAAATAGAAAAGGAAAATCCCAGAAAAGCGTTTGACAAAGATTTACAGGTCTGTTGGGAAAGCGATGAATTTCTTCAATTTGGATCTTTTTTTCACTCAGGGTAACAAGCTCACCGCGCCCGCTTTCGGCCCCGAAATCTAACGCAAGAAAATGAAAAGTATGGTCGTTTTGAGATCTCATCGATATTGATTTCTGGCAATGTATGCCGGAGCCTAGCAGATAATTGTGCAATTTGCCAGAAAAAAGCAGCGCCAAGATCTGGTTCCACAAATCGGGTTTTTGTTACACCGACAATTAGAAAGTATGTCACAATAGTATTCCGACATCGGTAGTATGTTGAGAAAATTTATCTTTGACTTTTTGATGTGAAATAAATTATATTTTTTTCCTCCTATCAAAAACGGAGCAGTCGGGGAGTTTTTTTTCGATAATGACCGTCATTCCCCTGCCTTCGCAGGGGCAGGCTCTGCGGAGGCAGGAGTCCAGATAATACAGCACCCAGTATACTGGATGCCCGCCTGCGCGGACATGACAGATTATTACCCCGATCCATGATCAAAAACTTTAATAAGCAGGCTGTTTGCGAGATATCCCGGGACGTTCCTTTACCAAATCGGAGAGTCACAATGACGACCATTTCTTTGAAAAATCTGGTTAAAAAGTTTGGCAACCTCGAGGTCGTACATTCCATCAATCTCGAGATTAAGGACGCTGAATTTATCGTTTTGGTAGGCCCATCGGGGTGCGGTAAATCTACCACGCTTCGCATGATCGCAGGCTTGGAGGAAATCACTAGCGGCGAAATCGTGATCGGCGATCGCGTGATCAATAACATCCTGGCCAAAGACCGAAACATAGCCATGGTGTTTCAGAGCTACGCTTTGTATCCGCACATGAATGTTTTCAACAACATGTCATTTGCCTTAAAACTTCAAAAAGTACCCAAAGCCAAAATCAAGGAAAGGGTTGACAACGCTGCCAGGATTTTAAATATCGAGGACTTGCTGGATAGAAAACCATCTGAGCTCTCCGGGGGTCAGCGACAAAGGGTCGCAATGGGAAGGGCCATCGTCCGAAATCCGGATATCTTTCTGTTTGATGAACCGCTGTCAAATCTTGATGCTAAGTTAAGAACCCAAATGCGAGTGGAAATCAAGGAGCTCCATCAACGGGTAAAAAACACAATCATTTACGTGACGCACGACCAGGTGGAAGCCATGACATTGGGCGAACGGATTGTGGTGTTGAAAGATGGGCACATTGAGCAGGTTGGGGATCCCATCACACTTTTCCAGAATCCAGTGAACACATTTGTAGCCGGGTTTATTGGGAGTCCGCCCATGAACCTGATCGAGGCGACGATTATTAAAAGCGATGACAAGTTAAACATTGGCTTTCCGGATGGATTCAAGTTGCCGATTCCTGACAAACCTGGAGCGGAAATATACGAAGGGCAAGAAATCGTCATGGGACTGCGTCCAGGGGATATTTTTTTAGAGGAAGGCAGCAATAACATACCGGCTGACTGGAAGTTTGACGCCCGAATTATCGTTACCGAGCCTTTGGGCAGCGAAACTTATATGCACGTGGATGTGCATGGCTTGAAAGTTACTGGAAAATGCGAAGGAAGAAGGGCGGTGCATCCGAATGAAACGATAAAACTGACTTTTAACCTCAATCACCTTCATATATTCGATGCCGCGTCTACTCAGTCGGTTTATTGAGTCCCCGACGATCGCCTTGCCTGCCGCTCAGTGATCTCAAACCTTAAAAATTAGGAATACTCACTAATTAACGGAGATGTAATGTTAGCCAATAGGCGATTTTAAAATTCAAGGCAGTTTTTCTGCACCGTTCACGATAGCAACACCCGCTCCGGCCCCGATCCTGGTAGCACCGGCGGCAATCATAGCCGCAGCAGTTTCAAAATCCTTGATGCCGCCGCTGGCCTTTACCCCCATTTT
>JASFSK010000144.1:0-9249 GCA_050114455.1 Desulfobacterales bacterium
CATACTTGTCTCATAAGACAAACAGCAGAGCACTTTTTAAAGTGGCTGATTTGAAGAAGCAAGGAAATAGTTAGCTGAATGCTATATTTTCACATTGATTTCTTATAGTTAAGTTTGAATCTGTTTTAACAGCTAAATGTTCAGAATACAAAAAAAGCTGGCATGATATTTGCCACCAGTATGCATAAAATCGAAATGCCATCGGGATTTTATCTCTTGACAAACAGGTCTGTTTTTATCTAAATAATAACCTTTACTAATAACTGCTAATTTGTCCTGTCTAAATTGACCGTTCACGATCATGCTTTTATGAAGATTCAGTTTTTATAAAATCATTTACTACAATTCCATAAAGGGAGGCAACATATGGCTGACAAAAAAACAATCAAAAAAAGTAAGGAGATTAATATCAGAGATCTCACCACCTGTGACGCTACCGCTCAAATGCTTGAAAAGGCTAAGCGCGATGGTGTCGAAACCGCTTTTGACAGGGCGGTGAGCATGAAGGCCTGTCCCATCGGGGCGGATTCGGCCTGCTGCAAGCACTGTGCTATGGGACCCTGCCGATTGAACGCCAAGGATCCTTACGGAAAAGTCGGTGTCTGCGGAGCGACCATCGACACGATCATGGCCCGCAACTTTGCCCGCATGGTGGCTTCCGGTGCCGCGGCCCACACCGACCACGGAATGAGCATGCTGGACCTGTTTCGTGAAGTGGTCAACGGAAACATCACCGACTACGAAATCAAAAACCCCATTAAGCTTAGAGAAGTCGCCGAATATGTCGGCATTGAAACTGAAGGCCGAGAAGTTATCGATATTGCAAAGGACCTTTACGAGGAACTCGAACGCACCTATACCCAGGTCGACGGTGAAATTCCGTTTGCTAAAAGAGTTCCGCCAAAGACCCTCGAAACCTGGCGCAAGCTCGGTATCGTTCCACGGGGTGCGATGCGCGAAATTATGGAACTGATGCACCGCACTCACATGGGTGTAGATCAGCATTACGAAAACATCACCAAGCAGTGCAGCCGTACGGCCCTTGCCGACGGTTGGGGCGGCTCCATGGTTGCCACTGAAATATCCGACATCCTTTTCGGTACGCCCTCTCCGGTCTCCATCGAGGTCAACATGGGCGTCCTCAAGGAAGACCAGGTCAATATCATTGTCCATGGCCATGAACCCAATCTGTTCGAATCCATGATCGCTTCGGTCAACGAGCCCACCCTGGTCCAGGCCGCCAAAGAAGCCGGCGCCAACGGTATCAACCTGGTCGGAATGTGTTGCTCGGGTGCCGAGGTCCTGGTACGCCACGGGATCCCCCACGCCGGAAACTTCATGTCAACCGAGACCGTTCTGGTTACCGGTGCCGTGGATGCCATGACGGTGGATGTACAGTGCATCAAACAGGGGCTGGTAAAGGTTGCCGATTGCTATCAGACCCTGCTGATTACGACCAACCCGCGCTGCCACATCGAAGGCGCGACGCATGTTGAGTTTCATGAACACACCCCCAAAGAATGTACGGATGAGATTGTTATCCGAGCTATTGGTCGATTCAAAAATCGTAAAATGCCTATCGAGATTCCCAAAATTAAAAATGCCGGGGTCCATGGCTTCTCCCACGAATACATCAACTATATGCTCGGCGGGACGTTCAGAGCCTCTTACGTTCCCTTGAACGATAACATCATTAACGGCCGTATTCGGGGCGTTGCCGGGGTGGTCGGATGCACCAATCCCAGAACGAAGCAAGACTGGGTCCATGTGGAGCTGGTCAAAGAGTTGATTAAAAATGATGTGTTGGTAGTCCAGACCGGATGTTCGCAAATCGCACTGGCCAAAGCCGGATTGACCACACCGGAATCGGCCCATCTGGCGGGACCCGGGCTGAAAGAAGTCTGTGAAACTGTCGGTATGCCGCCGGTGCTTGGAATCGGCTCCTGTGTGGATAACAGCCGCATCCTGATTGCCTGCTCCGAGATGGTAAAAACCGGTGGTCTTGGCGACAGCCTGGCGGATTTGCCGGTGGCCGGAGCGGCGCCGGAATGGATGAGCGAAAAGGCGATCAGCATCGGCCAGTATTTCGTCGCTTCCGGTGTCTACACGGTGTTTGGGGTGACCTACCCCATTGTCGAAGGCACCAAATTTCACAAGCATCTCTTCGAGGGGCTCGAACAACAGGGTGTCGGCAAATGGGGTTTCGCCGCTGATCCCTACGAGATGGCCAAAATGATGCTGGCCCATATCGACAAGAAACGCAAAGAACTTGGCATCGACAAGGCCAGAGAACGTACCCTGGTTGACATGGCGGATCGCCGCGAAATGGATGCCGCTTAAATCCACTCGAATCACAATAATAGATTAAAATCTAAAAGGGGCTCCATTGTGGGGCCCCTTTTTGGTTATCTAATCCGAGAGGTTTTGGGTAAGAAAAAGACCGATTATAGGAAACTATAAAGAAACTGGCATTATCTGAGCTGTCATCACTCATTTGTGGGAGTGGCTTTTGCTTGCATCCCGCTGTATTTTAGCGGGGCAGCCGAGATTTTCCAAATCTTCGCGACTGGATAGCTGCTCCCAAAAGAAAAGAATATTCGTAATTCCGACCAAAATTTTACACCCCCAACTCTTTTTTCAGCCACGCCTTGACATCATCTTCCAGGGCGTAAACACCTTTAAGCTCGCAGACGTCCTTTTCAAATTGCTTGGGCAGCTCAAATTGAGCCAGTTCAACGGCTTCTTCGGAATTTCTGCGAATCAAGTAGATATAAAATGGTTTGCGCCAGCAGTTGACCACAAAGTAGGTGGAGTAATCGTCCTTGGAACGAATAATATGCTTGCCGCTGCCCCAATCCGTGTTACCCCACTCCAAATATAGCTTGACTGCTTCCTCAGGTCCTAAGTCCCAGTTGACCTCATTGATAATATCGATTTCCTTTTTCAATTCTTCCAGTGACAGCATGCAGACCTCCTTTGAAATACATGGACTGAGCGGCTCAACAGACAGGGCTCCCGGTTAAAATGCTCTAAATAATAAAATTTAATGGAATTTCACAGCCGCGAGGTCTTTCAGTGATTTGGATCCAATATGTCAGAAAGACCAAACCGGCTACGAGTAAACATATGAAAATTGTTAGGATATCAGAACCGCTGATCCTTGGAAACGCTCAGTTTAGAGATTGATAGATTCGCCAAGTGACACAGGGCAACGCTATTCTAATGATTTTAAGGACGACTGTCAAACCGCCGAAATATGAATTGGGTTGTACTACATTTAATTTCGTCCCGGTAAAGGCCTTCCCGGTCATACTTGAAAATGATATTTTGAAAGGTCAAACGTAGGCCCGCAATACCTAAAATTCCCTGTCAGAATGAGTTCTTGACATTCATTCGATTGATCTAATACAAGTAAACAAGATGTAAACCTTCATTTGTCCTGATGATAACGCATTCATTTTATCGAGATACGGGGGAGATTTGAGCCGGTTTATGCGCATTGAATACCTTGGAACAGGAGGTGAAAAAGAATAACATAGTCATTTCTCGACATACGGGGCATTTTCAAAATGCCATGCATCCGGTTTCAATCCTTCTCATGTCTGGAGCGTGCCTGATTCGATTGCGAATCCAGGCAAAAAACACCAACTTCACATCGGTCAACCAAAATAAGGAGGTTTGAGATGTCTGGTAAGAAAAAAAACATGAGCGCAGTAATGAGCCGTCGGCAATTTATTGTCGGGGGTGGAACCATGATGGCCAGCCTGATGGCCCTTCCCGTGCTGCCCCGGTTTGCCATGGCGGCAAGCGGAAATGTCCTTCGCATCCGAGATTACGGAGATATCACCTGCCTGGATCCCGGGATTGCCTCCAATGCCTACGATGAGACCGTCAACGGTGCCGTACACAACAAGCTTATAGCCTACAAGCCCGGACGGGAATGGGCCTGGCAACTGGAAATCGCCCAATCCGTCAAACAGCTCGACCCCACCCACATAGCTTTCGAGCTGAAACCGGGTGTTCAATTCTCCAACGATTTCGGCGAAATGACTGCCGAGGATGTTAAATTTTCCTTCGAACGGATCGTCGACCCGGCTTTGAGTTCACCCCTTAAAGGCGACTGGGTTGCCCTGAAAGAAGTTCAGGTCAAAGACAAGTACCAGGGCATCATCGTTCTGAACAAGCCGTTTCAACCCCTGTGGATGACAACCCTGCCCTACATGTCCGGCAACATCGTTTCCCAAAAAGCCTTCAGCGTCGGTGAAGGCAAACACTGCGCTCAACCGCCTTGTTTTTCCGGCCCTTACATCATCAAGGACAGAAAGCCCAAACAGGTCACCATCCTGGCACGCAATCCCGACTGGAAAGGTGAACGCCCCGATTTTGACGAAGTCCACATCTTTCCCATCGATGATGAAAAAACCGCTGAAATGGGCTTCGAAGCCGGCGACCTGGACTACACCCGGGTGAGCATCGCCTCCTACAACCAGTTGAAGGATAAGCCGCCCGAAAACAGCGTGGTGGAAAAATACCCCTCTCTGTATTATGTCTGGGTGGGGATGAACATGGAGCACCCCAAATTAAAGGACGAACGGGTCAGAGAAGCCGTGCAATACGCCATCGATGTACCCGCGGTTCTGGAGTCCGGGTACGACGGCGTGGCTGAACCCAGCACCGGTATCATCCCTCCCGGACTTGTCGGCCACCGTCCCAAAAACATCCTTCCGCGTGAAGCCCGGATCGACAAAGCCAGAGAGCTTCTGGCTGAAGCCGGCTATCCGAACGGTATCGACCTGAATATTGAAGTCAGAAACAAAGCCGCCTTTGTGACCAGCGCTCAGGTGATCCAGGCCGTGGTGGCCCAGGCGGGAATCCGGCTCGAAGTCAACCTGCACGATTCAGGCTCTTTCTGGTCTCTGGGTGATGAAAGCAAGGGCGACCGCTGGAAAGATCTCCAACTGGTCCACAACCGCTTTTCAAGTGCACCCGATCCCTATTGGGCCACTCAGTGGTTTACCAAGGAGCAGGTCGGCATCTGGAACTGGGAGCGTTTCAAAAATGATGAATTCAACGAACTGCATAATAAGGCCATGAGTGAGGGGGATCTGAAAAAACGGGATGCCATGTACCGCCGCATGCAGGATATCATGGAAGAAAGCGGGGCCTATCTTTTCCTGACCCATGAAGCGGTGCCGGTTATTTTTCGAAAAAGCATCAAGCCGGCCTTTCGACCCGACGGGCTGCCCCTTGTCAGGTATTTTAAAAAAGCCTGATTCATTCATCAGTCAACCCGGCCACTGCCCTGTTTCCATTCCGTGAGGGGCGGTGGTCTTTTCTAAAAGGGCATTCTAGCCATGCTTTATTACCTGATGAAACGCATCGCCCTTGCAGTGGTCATCGTGGTGGTGGCCGTCATTTTGCTCTACACCCTGATTCAACTGGTTCCGGGGGATCCAGCCAGCACGATTTTAGGGCCTCGGGCCACGGCTGAAATGAAGGAAGCATTGAGACAGCGTATGGGGCTGGACCAGCCGTTGATCATCCAGATCGGCCGATTTCTGGGTCGCCTGACCAGAGGCGATCTGGGGATGGATTATTTTAGCGAGCTGCCGGTCTCCGAACTGGTATTCGGCCAGCTCGGACACACTCTGGTCCTGGTTTTTGCCAGCATGTTCTGGGCCATTCTGCTGGGCATTCCTCTGGGATGTTATTCGGCCCTTTTTCGAAACAGTGTTCTGGATAAAATTACCGGCGTTGTTTCCATCGGCGTCATTGCCATGCCCTCTTTCGTGGTCGCCCTTTACGCTCTGCTGGTGTTTGCCGTCCTGCTGCATTGGTTGCCGGCCATCGGTGCGGGAGAGGCCGGTAACCCGGCCAGCCAGCTCCGTCACCTGATTTTGCCAGCGTTTGCCATCGGGCTCGGCTGGGTGGGCTACATCGCCAGGCTGGTGAGGGCCTCCATGCTGGAAACCATGGGTGAAAACCACATCCGGACGGCGCGGGCCTTCGGGCTTAAAGAATCCACCATCGTTTACCGCTACGCCATGAGCCTTGCCATCTTGCCCACCATCACCATGCTGGGTACCGGGATCGGACGCCTGATTTCATCGGCGGTGTTTGCCGAAATCGTATTTGCCCGGCCAGGCATCGGCAAACTGATCTACGATTCGGTGATAAGCCGCAACTATCCCATCGTCATGGGTTCGGTGGTGGTGGCCACGGCGCTTTTTGTCCTGGCCACGACTGTATCGGATATTGTCAATGCCATGCTGGACCCCCGCATAAGAGAGAGCTTGTGATGATCAACCATAAAGCGGCGCTGAAATGGCGCGAACACATCCATCGTTTGTTGAGGGAGCCAATGGGCGCCCTGGGTCTTTTCCTGGTGCTGGTGGTCATATTCAGCGCCGTACTGGCGCCACTGATCAGTCCATTCAGCCCCAACCAGATCAGCATTAAAGAGCGCATGCAGGGACCCAATGCCGTACACTGGATGGGCACGGACCAGTTGGGACGCGATGTGTTATCCCGCATCCTGGCTGGCGGTAGAATCGCTCTGTGGGTGGCGCTGGTGTCGGTCAGCCTGTCGCTCTCCATCGGTCTTTTAGCTGGCTCCCTGGCAGTCTACGGCCCCAGGTGGATGGACAATTTTTTCATGCTGATATTCGATGTGATGCGCTCGTTTCCCACCATCATGTTCGCCCTGGCCCTGGTGACGGTGGTGGGCCCGAGTCTGAACACGGTCATCGTGGTGGTGGTGGTAACCACCTTTCCGGTTTATGGCCGCATGGTGCGAACCCAGGTGCAGGTCATCAAGAACCGGGAGTTCATATATGCGGCCAAAGCCAGGGGCGCCGGGATTTGGCGGATTCTTTTCATCCATACCCTGCCGAACATCATCGGCCCGTTGCTCATTATTGCCAGCATGGACATCCCCGTGGTGATTACCATCGAAGCCGGTTTGAGCTTTCTGGGCGTGGGTGTCAAGCCGCCGACCCCCAGCTGGGGCAGCATATTAAACGACGGGTACGCCTACATCCGCAATACACCGTGGATCGTGCTCTTCGGGGGCATCCCGCTTATCGTCACAACCCTGGGATTCACGTTTCTGGGCGAAACACTGAGAGACATCTTCGACCCCAGATTGAGAAAGGATTTGTGATCATGACTGCCGACATCCTCACCGTCACGAATTTGAATCTGGACTATCTCACCACCCGGGGCCGACTAAAGGCCCTGCGCGATGTGAACCTGAGCATTCCCGCAGGACAGGTGGTGGGGGTCGTGGGTGAAAGCGGCTGCGGCAAATCCACGCTCATTTCGGCAATTATGAACCTGATGCCCGAAAACGCCGAGGTTCGCAGCGGTCAGATCCTGTTCAACGGCCATGACAACCTGAAATTGAGCCAGGATGCCTTGCGCAAGATTCGGGGCAAAGAAATCACCATGATCTTTCAGGACCCCATGACGGCCCTGAACCCGGTCATCTCCATCGGCTCACAGATGACCGATATTCAGTACCGCGACCGGCTGAGTAAAAGGGAGAAGACTGAGCGGGCGCTGGAAATGCTTGCCAGGGTCGGCATTCCCGATCCTGAAAACCGACTGAAAAGCTACCCTCATCATTTTTCCGGGGGTATGCTCCAGCGTATCACCATCGCCATGGCATTGATGGCCAACCCGAAGCTGCTGATCGCCGACGAACCCACCACCGCCTTGGACGCCACGCTGGAAGTCCAGGTGGTGCAGCTTTTAAAAGACCTTCAAAAAAGCTACCAGTGCTCCATGCTGTTCATTTCTCATCACCTGAACGTCATTGCCGAGCTGAGCCAGACCGTGATTGTCATGTATGCCGGCGAGATCGTGGAACAGGGCACCGTACGGGACATATTCCACCGGGCCGCCCACCCCTATACCAAAGCCCTGCTGCAATGCGACCCTTCCATCATCAAGGAAAAAAGCCGTCAACTGCCCACCATCCCGGGCGAGCTGCCAGACCTGGTTTATTTGCCTGATTGCTGTATTTTTGCCAGCCGCTGTCCGGAGGTCATGCCAAAGTGCCGGTCTAACCCACCGACCGAATACCGGGTCGGCGATATGCACAGGGCAAGGTGTTTTTTGGTAGAAAAGGAGGAACGACCGTGACGACGCCGCTGCTTCAAGTGAAAGATCTGAAAGTCAGCTTCAGGGTCAAAAGCGGCCTCAAGGCCCTTGTCGAAAAAGACCGATCCCCATATATCGATGCGGTTAAGAATGTGGGCTTCCGTATGGAAAAAGGGCAAAGCTTTGGCCTGGTAGGTGAAAGTGGATCCGGCAAAACCACCTTGGCCCATGCGATCTTGGGATTGGTTAAATCCCGGCAGGGGAGCGTCCGCTTTGATGGCCAGGAACTGACCGGCAAAACCGATGCAGCGTTCAGTGCCATCCGGCGGGATGTGTCGATGATGTTTCAGGACCCGGCCGGCTCCCTGAGCCCCCGGCTCAAGGTCAAATACCAGGTGACCGAACCCTTCCGCATTCACGGCATCAAGGACAAAAACCTGGATCAAGAGGCGGTCAAACTGCTGGAGCTGGTCAACCTGTCCGCGTCGCTGGGCGACCATTATCCCCATCAGCTAAGCGGGGGACAGGCGCGGCGAGTGGGCGTGGCCCAGGCTTTGGCCCTATCTCCCAAGCTGGTGATTGCCGATGAACCCACGGCCGGCTTGGACGTATCGGTTCAAGGCGAAATTTTGAATCTGCTCAACCGGCTGCAGGAACAGCTGGGGGTGAGCTTTCTGATCATCACCCACAATCTGGCGGTCGTGCGGCATTTCAGCGAGCGTATGGCCATCATGTATCTGGGCCGTTTTCTGGAACAGGGTTACACCGACGAGGTGTTCGCCCGCATGCGCCATCCGTACACCCATGCGCTGTTGTCGGCTCATCCGGTCCCGGACCCCGATGCAGTGCACGAACGGGTAGAACTCAAAGGCGAAGTGCCGAGTCTGCTGCACCGGCCGCCGGGATGCGAATTCCATACCCGCTGCCCGTTTGTCCAGCCCAAATGCAAGGAGGTGTTTCCCGACAAAAGCGAGGCCGGACCAGATCACATCTATTTTTGTCATTATCCGCTTACCCACTGAAGATCGTTTTACAGGAGTGTCCATGGACTACCCAGCCCTTTTAAGCGATTCGCGGCCGATTTTCAGTCCGCCTGCACCTGATGTGCGCTGCTACCGCAACATGATGATCCCGATGCCCGACGGG
>JASFSK010000145.1:0-9238 GCA_050114455.1 Desulfobacterales bacterium
GGTTGCGAGTTAAGCGTTTCGCGCCAAAATGACAGGGAGCAATGGGAAATTACTAGAATTATAGAATGAAAACCAGAATAAAAATGAATGTTCTAATCCACTCGGTGACACTGGCAGTCGTACTATTCACAGGCATTGTCGTCCAGGCAGAATCCGGTGAAAAAATCAAGCCGATCAACGAGGCCGCGCTGAATAAACTGATATCTGCCAATGACACCTTTCTGGTGCTGAGCTTCATGGCTGCCTGGTGTGGGCCCTGCATAGACGAATTGCCGGTTTTAAATCGGCTTCATAAAAAATATAAAAACCAGAATTTTAAAATTATAGGAATCAGCATTGACTTTGGGGGACCCGGTGCAATGGCGCCAATTTTAAAAAAGATGAATATTAAATTTCCCGTCTACTGGTGCGGTGAGAAGGGCATCCGTAAATTTAACTTAAATGCCATTCCGATGCTCTTATTCATCAGACGGGGGGCGTCGGTCGAACGGATTCATGGTAAACGAACCGAGAAATTTCTGGATCAAAAAATCCAGGAATTCTTAAGATTATGACAGCAAAAAAAATAAACGTTCTGTCAGTCCTGATGGGGCTATGGTTCATTTTTTCGACCTGCTCTTTTGGTGAAATACCGGCTAAGCAGTTTGTTTCTGCTGATATGATCGAAGACGATCTGCTGCAGGTGCGTGTCGACAAGTTGATTGTCGATCCGACAACGAATAATCCCGTAGTTTTGCTCTCCGGTCCAGGCAACAAGCGTAGATTGTATATCTGGATCGGTCCATCCGAGGCCCGCGCTATTTATGCAGAGTTAGAAGGTATCAAAAACTTTCGGCCCTTCACCCACGATCTGCTTGCCAGGATCATCAGCGAATTAAATGGCGAAGTTCAAAAAATCATCATCACCCACGCTCGGGAGAACGTATATTATGCGATAATTTTAATACATAAAGACGGACGCCTGATCGAAATAGATGCCAGGCCCAGCGATTCCCTCGTGGTGGCCTTGAAGTTCAAAGCTCCTGTATTCGTAAACAAAACTTTATTTGAGAAAATGTCATTGCCTGTCCAAGGAGATGCGGAATTCGAGGATGAATACGGCCTTGCTTTGCAGGAGATAACCCCCGATCTATCGGAGTATTTAGCATTGGCACCCAAAGGAGGTGTAATGGTATCCAGCATACGCAAAGAAAGTCAGGCTGCGGAAGACGGGTTGAAAACGGGAGATATCATTGTCGATGTCGGGGGGCGTCGTATCGAGAACCTTGAATCTGCCCAAAAGGTACTGGCGGAATCCAAGCCACCTGTAAAAGTTGGCGTCATCAGAGGTGACAGACATCTGACACTTACGCTCCACCTACCCTAATGGGCGTGTGTAAATCAATGACAACAACTCTTCGGCTTATGGGTATCGGCGAGATGCTGGCCTGAAAAATGGGCCTAGCCCAGTAGCAGTCATTACTAAGAACATCGAAATAAGAGTTCTATCGATGTATCAAATTATTCATGAACATGTGGGTTAGGCCCCATGTCTACCCAGCACCTTTAGAAGACCGATCCGATTCATCTTCATGCGCTAAGGATCCACCCAAAGCGATGTTTCAAGGACTCGTGAAAAAACAACTTCACACTCCCGAACGTCTGATCATCCCGCACCGCGGCGTTACGAAACGTCGAAAAACAGCTGGATATATCTGATGGTTTGGACTTTACTGGCCGGTCGTCTGATCACTGAGAATGAATGAATTGATTTTCCCCAAACCCTAATTGCCGGTATAAATACCTTTTTCCAACCTTTTGATCTTACCTTGCTTGTATGTTCTAAAGAGGATGTTGCGGACCTTTTTTTGATTGAAGCCGGTTTTTTTAATCAGAGTTGGGGCATCGACGCCTTTTTTTGATCCCTTGATAATTTTTAGAATCTGGTCGGTTGCCGTCAGTGGTGCGGTCTTCTTCTTCATGGTAGCCTTTTTCACAGGGGCCTTTTTGGCGGCTACCTTTTGAGCCGGGCTTTTTATTACCGGTTTCGCTTTTGCTTTTGTGTCCTTCTCAACGGCTTTTAATAGTTTGTCCAGTGTTTTGCCGAGGGTTTGAATGTTTTTGTTTAGGGTTTTCAGATCCTGAGCGATTGTCATCGTCTTTTTCTCCTTTCCAATTTTTAAGTTTATGTAATACTGCTAATGCACTCTCATGAGTTTAGTGACAGTTCAATTATATGCATTATCCAAGATCGATGACAATTTGTCAATTTTATAATTCTTCCAGAATGTAGCAAGATCAGACCTGTCAGGAATTTACTACCCCCGATCGACATGTCTAGTCACAGTCGTTGCGGAGCAGGGGAGTTTCAAAACATCAGTTCGATAATTCGGCACTTCTCATGGTATTGGTTATCGCTTCGATAACCTGATCCGCCGTATAAAAATCGCTTCTAAATTTTGGTTCACCGTTTGGAGAAAAAATTATCAGAAGTGGGATGGTAAGATTGCCGACCTCTCGGAGTTTTGCCCTTCCCGCGGGGTTGTTACCGGTGATGTCCACCTTCATCGGCACAATATTTTCATGGTTAAAAAGATTCACAATTTTTGGACTGTTTAAAACTCCCTGTTCCAGTGCTTTGCAGTTCAGACACCATTCGGCGGTAAATACCATTACAACGATTTTGCGATTGCCGATTGCCGCTTCATATTGTTGAGGAGAGAAATAAACCCAATCGATCGGGCCTTGATCGGTTAGATGAATCGCTCCCCAAACCGAAAGAGCCACAACCAGAATGCCGATACCGGCGAAAACCGATTTTACTTTTATTCCGGATGCGATCTGAAGTGTTCGATAAGCAAGCCAGCCTCCGCCAGCCATGCTAAAAACCATCACCGGCCACCAGTAAAGCTTGCTTGGAGGGGTTGCCGGGTCAGAAAATAGTGACACTAGAGCCACGCCAATAAAATAAGCTGCTGCCGCCAGCATGAAAAGCCCCATGACCTGTTTGATCAGCACGCTGGCGGGTCCGGTTTTCGGCATTTTCTGAACCAAAGCCGGTGAAGCAGAAAGGACCAGGTAGGGTAAAGCCATCCCGATTCCGATCGCGGAAAATGTCGTCAGGGTGGTTGCTGCTGCTTGGGTCGACGCCCAGGCAGCAGCGGCACCCATGAATGGTGCCGTGCAAGGCGTCGATAAGATAGCTGCAAGGATTCCCAGCCCAAAACTACCATGAAGCGTATCTTGTTCGGGATTGATCATGTATATGAATCCGGGCAGCTTCATGGAAAAAAATCCGAACATTCCAATGGCCATCACGCCAATAATGATTCCGATCAGGAATGTAAATGGGGGGTATTGAAACAATTGATTGGTGGCGCTGAATCCGCTGAACAGGGCGATCATGGCCCCTAATACGATCCAAAATATCAGTACTCCCAGGAACATTGCCAGTCCCAGCAGAAAACACTGCCGACGGTTTTTTGCTACATGTGACAGACTGATGATTTTAATGGGGATCAGGGGAAGCACGCAAGGCGTAAAATTGAGCAGCAGGCCACCCAATGCGGCGGCAATAAACAGCAGAACCAGGCCTAAACCGGAGGCATTTATTAAAAAGTTCCATCCGAAAAGATCAAATTCAACACTACGGATATCTTCGGCCGCCGGATCTGATTGATAACCTGCGAACAATTCATGATTGATTTTCGATACAGCCGTGCCGGCTTCAACCATCTCAAACGAATCTTCAAGTTTGACTTTTTGGGGAAATAGGCAGTAATTGGCAGAACAGGCCTGATATTCAAATTCCAGCTTGATGGACTTTTTTACCGGTTTTAGCGTTTCTTCGAGCTTGATGAGCAGATAAATGACGGTTGTCCCTTCAAAGGACATCAAATCTCCGGAAGCATACTCAACTTTAACCGGCACGGCCGGGGGGAAGCGGGGGGTTTCCATGGTTAGTCCCGGATCGGCATCGACCACGGTTACTTTTGTAGAATAAGGTTTGAAATCCTTAAACGGTTTCACCTGGCTTGCATCGGCATTGATGTGGTATCCTTCTTTGATATCAGCCACAATTGCCAGAATTATTGAACCACCGGGCCGTGCCCGATCTGTCGACCAGGCAGTGGTAATAGTAACGATCTCCTCATCTGATACCCCCGGATTTTGAGCTGTTGCTAACTGCGGGCCGATGACAACCATCGTAATTGATACCAGCAGTAACAGACAATATGAGATTCGCTTCATCTATAATCCTCATCACGGCTGAAAAACGGCCAGTCGATCAATAGATAATATTTGTAGTCCTGAATGCAGTTTTACACCAGTCCGGTTTCCGGCTATCCCGGCATGGAAAGCTCGATCTCGCTTTCATACCCCATATCTTTGGCTTTATAGTCCAGGTGCAGAGATGAGATTTGCTCCAGTGGTGGATATATCATGCGTTCTGTTTCTCGAGAGTCAAGGGTTTTGACATATTTTTTGCAGCTGTCCGGTTTTGCAGAACGGGCAAAATACGCGTTTAACGGACCAGGGGTGCCAGCAGAAACTGCAGATAAGTGACCTGTCTGCGCTGCTGCCGAGGATCGAAAGCACCGTTGAACTGCCGCAAATCGGGCAATATCCTTTGAGGGCGTGCGGGTGAATCGGGGATCGACACTAAAACAAAACGAGTGTTGACATATGCTTATTGTAAAGATAGCATATATAGTTTGATTACTAATTCGCCATTGACAGTTTGTGAGCTTGCTGCCTGAGGAGTTCCTCGGTATACTTCACCCACCATTCTAACCGGATGAGCAAGCCCTGAATATAAAAATCGTTTGAAGGAGACATTCTATGGGAAGCGAAAGTTATTTTTTTACCTCCGAGTCGGTGACCGAAGGTCATCCGGATAAGGTTGCAGATGCCATATCCGATTCAGTGTTAGACAACATTATGGCCCTGGATAAGAAATGCCGTGTGGCCTGTGAGACCTTGGTGACCACAGGGCTGGCTTTTATTTCCGGTGAAATCACGACCGAGTGTTATGTGGATTTGCCCCAGGTTGTACGGGACACCATCCGAGATATCGGCTATTCTTCTTCTCGAATGGGATTCGATTACCAGACCTGTTCGGTTATCTCCAGCATTGATCGCCAATCTCCGGATATCGCCCAGGGAGTCAATGTGGGCGAGGGGCTTTACAAAGATCAAGGCGCCGGTGATCAGGGATTGATGTTTGGGTTTGCTTCGGATGAGACACCTGAGCTAATGCCGATGCCGATCACCTTTGCCCATAAACTCTGTCGTCGTTTGACCACTGTTCGCAAAAACGGCTCTCTGGACTTTCTGAGGCCTGACGGGAAATCCCAGGTCACCATCGAATATGAAAACGGAACGCCCAAACGTGTGGATGCGGTGGTTGTATCCGCCCAGCATAAAGACGATGTCACCTATGAGGATTTGAGAGAGGCAATTATCGAAGAGGTCATCAAAAAAGTGATTCCAATGGATATGACCGACGGTGATACCCGTTATTTCATCAATCCCACCGGCAGATTTGTCATCGGCGGGCCCATGGGAGACTGCGGGCTGACCGGCCGTAAAATCATCGTGGATACTTACGGCGGCCAAGGAAGCCACGGGGGAGGGTGTTTTTCCGGTAAAGATCCATCCAAAGTAGACCGCAGTGCTTCGTACATGGGCCGGCATATCGCTAAGAATATTGTGGCCTCCGGCATCGCCAAAAAATGTGAAATACAGATCGCCTATGCAATTGGTGTGGCCGAGCCCGTTTCAGTGATGGTCGACCTGATGGGTACCGGTGTTATCCCGAAACAGCGAGCCGAAGAAATTATCAGAGAAGTGTACGATTTGAGACCTGCCGCCATCATTGAATACCTTGATCTCCTACGTCCGATATATCGTTTGACCTCCGCTTACGGTCATTTTGGAAGAAGTGAAGATGAGTTCACCTGGGAGAAAACCAACAAAGCGGACATCATCCGGGAAAAAGCGGCAATTTAAAGACAACCAGATTTAGTAGGTTTCAATCTCAAAGGCTAAAAGTAGAATCATAAAAAGGGAGATTTTTTGATGACAAAATACGATGTCAAGGATATTAAACTCGCCAAGGAAGGTGCCCTTCGAATCGAATGGGCCAATCAGAATATGCCGGTTTTAAACCGGATCCAGAGTCGATTTGCCAAGGAAAAACCGCTCAAAGGCATTCGTGTCGGTGCTTGCCTCCATGTCACCACCGAAACGGCCTCATTGATGAAAACCCTCAAAGCCGGTGGTGCCAAAGTATCCTTGTGCGCATCCAATCCCTTGAGCACCCAGGATGATGTGGCCGCATCACTGTCCAAAAACGATAAAATTCCGGTTTTTGCCATTAAAGGAGAAAATCATAAAACCTATTACAGCCACATCAATGCGGTCTTAGACGCAAAACCGCATTTTACAATGGACGATGGTGCCGATCTTGTGTCGGTGCTCCACACGAAACGCAAAGAACTCATAAAAGGGGTCAAGGGCGGTACCGAAGAGACCACTACCGGTATCATTCGACTGAGAAGCATGGCTGCTGACGGCGTTTTGCAATACCCGATCATAGCGGTCAATGATGCCCAGACCAAACATTTTTTTGACAACCGCTATGGCACCGGACAGAGCACCATCGATGGCATTATCCGGGCAACCAACCGATTACTGGCCGGATCTTATTTTGTTGTATGCGGTTACGGATGGTGCGGAAGGGGTGTTGCCATGCGGGCTCGGGGCATGGGAGCCAACGTCATTGTCACCGAGGTTGACCCGCTGCCGGCGCTTGAGGCGGTCATGGACGGTTTCACGGTCATGCCGATTCGAAAAGCCGCCAGAATGGGTGATTTCTTCTGCACACTTACGGGTGACATCAATGTGATTCGCAAAGAGCATTTTGCGATCATGAAAGACGGCGCCATTGTGGCCAATTCGGGTCATTTCAATGTCGAGCTGGACTTGGAAGGTTTAAAAAAGATCGCCAAGTCAACCCGCACCATCCGGCCTTTCGTAGAGGAGTTCACCCTCAAAGATGGGCGCCGGATCAATATTTTGGGCGAGGGCCGCTTGATCAACCTTGCGGCGGCAGAAGGCCATCCTTCAAGCGTCATGGATATGAGTTTTGCCAACCAGGCCCTGAGCATCGAATACATGGTGAAACTTAAAAAGCCGCTTGCCAAAGATGTCTACGCCGTTCCTCCAAAAATTGATAAAATGATTGCCAAAGAGAAACTGGCTGCCATGGGAATTACCATCGACCGGCTGACCGCAGAGCAGAAAAAATATCTGGCATCCTGGGAGATGGGAACTTAATTGGAATGCGGAAGGTGGAAGTCGGAATGCAGAAATCGGAAAAGAAGAAAAGCAGAGCGCAAAAAGCAGAATACAGCCTGTGTCCCATGCTTTCTTTTCCCGACTTTTACGTTCCGCATTCGGACTTCCGAATTCTGTTATCTGTCATCTGTCTTCTGATTTAATTCGTCACATCGGATCGAGTACAATCACTACCCTGCATTCCCTCATAAACAGCAGGTGCTCTGAAGCGCTACGAAGCTTGGCCGCATCCGCATTGCTGATGACGAAATCGCAGCGCCCCGGCAATGGGGATTTAATGGCCTTGACGATTAATGGGTTGTTTGAAACCCGCGGATGGAATTTAGCCTTCCACAAATCGGTTGTATAGCGGACCATACCATGCTGAACGGCGAACTCACGACTAACATAGGCCGGACCGAATACCTCTACCCGGTTCTCATCCAAGACTACAGGAGCTATGGCCGGAACAGCCTGAATCCCCCGGGCGTCCACCACCATACCGGTAAAAATGTCCGATGAACGCTTACGGGTTCGCACCTTCGGGGGACTATTCGGTTTTAATACCTGTTTTATGGGTTCAATCTGCCTGATTCCCGGCGGAAGAATTAGCTGGCTAAAACCGCCACTCATTGACATCTGGGACCAAACTTCTATCGTCCCGTCGTACTGATATTTTCTAAGCCCCTGAATTTCTGGTGCACTGTGTGCCATATCCCTCAATTTTGTCATAATTGAAGGAAAATTCTCAACAATATCGATCACCCTGCTCCGGGAATCAATCCGCAGACCGACGATGGTCTCCAAAAGATTATGACCGGCCTTATTAATTGCTTCGGAAAGAATTACTTGACGGTGGGTCCTGGGTTTGGCCTCGTAGGAGTATGTCGTCGGGACGCCAATGCCTTTGGCTTCTACCACACCAGCGGTCCAATCAATGGTGCCGTTTTTTTTGGATTCGATCAGTGCGCGGGGATCGGAACCATATCCGGCGGCAGAAACAAGGGTAGCTATCGCAATGGTAAGCGCTTTGATCAACTGCCTTTTCATCCATCCTCCGTGACTCCGGTCGATCATTCTGCCTTTTATATTGCAAGATTTGTGTTAAGTCAACCATACCAACGTATCGCAATGGATGAACGTTTTTATAACAAGAAATTAGAGAGTTGAAAGTATTTAATATCAGCACGTGATTAGAACAAATTAACCTGAATAATTGGAAAAAGCATTGACTTTTATTTTTCTTGAAAATCAGTCAACTACATTTACTAACCGGTTTGTTCAACGCCGAAATTCTGTTTCCTGTGGTTGTAAGAAAAGAGATCCTGGGGCCGGATGTTCCCCCTGATGAAGAAAGACTGCTTACTGGCTTTTTACACGGTTGCCAAGTCGTGGTGTCACGTAAACCGACCAGATTTGCCAAGGCCTTGAGTTATGCAGACAATTGTATCCTGACTCTGGCGGTCAAAGAACAGGCAAACTTGCTATTATCCGATGATCGCTTGCTCCGAAAGACCGCTGTGATAGAGGGCATCCGGGTTGTTGGAACTATCGGCATATTGATTCATGCGACAAAAGGCTCTCTTTTAACCGTAAAAAAATCTGTTGAATTACTGGATGAGCTGGTTGGAGAACACAATTTCAGAATCAGTATCCGGGTTTACGAAATTGCCCGCAATGCCCTTGAACAAGTACGTACCACGGTGTCTGAACAAAACGGCGATAGATAATAAGGTGCTGAAATTGTCGTGGAGTTGAATAAATATTGGACACCGACACTCAGGTGTCAGAGTGGGTAAATGCGAGGCGGCCTGAAACCTGACACCTGAAAACCACACTCGGAGACAGTTTCATTTTGCCTGATAATGTCTAAAGATTGGAGCTATTTTTATAGTGAATTATAAGGTCTGATACTTAT
>JASFSK010000146.1:0-9181 GCA_050114455.1 Desulfobacterales bacterium
GCCGAGGACCCGGTTGCATCGGCCATGGAGATCCAGTCGACCATCGCCCGCCTGTGGGGATCGCCCTAGAGCGTTTGGCAGATTAATGTTCCGTTTTCGGCAGTTTTGCAATACTGCTTTCAAATGTTAATAGCTTAGACCAAACGGAACATATTCATGACAACCGCTATTACCGAACCAGGCAGCAGCACATAAAACAGTCAGTTCTCCGCCATAGGGCATTGTTATCGTCTCGGTGAACGCTAACTCGCCGAGCGGCTGAATCACCTGGACAAAAGTTTATAACTGCAGACACGCACAGACAATGCGCAGACCATAAAAAAATGTCTGAGTCCGTCTGCGTCTGTCAAGCGAGTGAAGCGAGAGGGCGGCCAGTTAAATTAAATGGAAACCTCTAAAGAGAGAATTATAAAGACGGTTGAGCACATTCAACCCGAAACCGTGCCGTTCAACATTGAGGGTATCTATGCCGACCTCAAGCCCTGGTATGACCATTTCAACGTCGACAACAAACTGGATTTAAGATTCAAACTCGGAGTCGATCTGCAGTGTGCCCGGCCGGTGTTTGTCGGCTCCGGTATTAAGCCCGATCATACCATTTTCCAAACACCGGCAGATGTTTACGGTGCTGACGGCGTCGGCTTCGGCAAAGGGCGCCATTACCCCTTGCAAAATGCCCGGACCGTGGGCGATATAGAAAATTTTGTCTGGCCCGACCCGGAAGATTTCGATTATACGGTAGCGGCAAAAGTACTTCAATCGATGCCGGATGATGTTGCCAAAAGGGTCGAAGGAAAGTACGCCTTGTTGTCCCCTGGCATGACGCTGGAGGAAGCCACCCAAAAAAGCGGCGGCAACTGGCTGCCGGTGCTGTGTACCCTGTTTGATCTGTTTGGCTTTGAAGAAACCCTGCTGAAACTACTGGAGGCCCCGGTCATGGTTGAGGCCACCATCCGTAAATTGGAAGAATTCTCCCTGGGCTTTTATACCAAACTTTTTAAGGCAACCAAGGGGCTGGCCCAATTCGTCTATATGGGCGATGACTTTGCCACTCAGGGCGGCATGATGATTTCCCCCGAGCATTGGCGCAAATATCTCAAGCCCACCTATAAAAAGTATTTCGACCTCGCAAAAAAGTTTGATTTAAGGATCTGGTTTCATAGCTGTGGCCAGTTTCGGCCGGTCTTGGGCGACCTGATCGATATGGGTATGGACGTCTGGGAGACGGTCCAGACCCATCTGCCGGGCAATGAACCGGATATCTTGAAGCGTGAATACGGCGATCACATTACCTTTTTCGGAGGAATCTCCACTCAGACAACCCTGCCTTTTGGATCCACCGACGATGTTCGCCGGGAAGTCCGGGAGCGCATCCGAGTGCTGGGTAAAAATGGCGGCTACATTTGTGGCCCGGACCACGGCATTATGCCGGATGTGCCCCTGGAAAATGTACTGGCCATGTATGACGAAGTCCGCAAATACAAATTTTGAGCTTACGATGAAATGGGCGAACGGTCCTCATGTCATAATCCTAAGCGGCGCTGAATAACACGCTGGAACTATTTCGATCATAATGACCGAATCTCCTGTCGCATAAAGATGATATAGGATACCGCAAAACAGACGACGGTAATTGCAATCAGAGAAATGATATAGGGCGCAACAATTAATATGCTCTGGCTCAAGGGCAGTGGACCTGAGAAACGAGACATGGATATACTCTCCATCGGTCCCAGGGTCATCACCGCGCGGGCGGATTTTCGCATCGGATCAATTATCGTGGCTGTGGCATCCGTGTACAGCTCCAGCGGTGAGGTAAGTGAAAAGGCATTGACAATTTTCGCTCGCCAGAGGAGGTCTTCCGGATTGGCGGCTCCCGCTTCCGGTGCCAGCGCATTGGCCAAAATGTTGGCCCCGATGGATACAAAAAAGGAAAAGAATATCCAAACCGCCAGGGCCGCCAGGGCCGACGTGGCCGTGCTGCGAAATAAGATCGAGAAGAGAATCGCGATCCCCAGCCAAAAAGAAATATAGATGATGCTGATGATCAGATAGATAAATATTCTCCAAAGCTCCTCGACGCCCGGCACAATCCCTAATATAACTAGCCCCAAACCCGTAATCACCAGCACAATCGACACCATCATGACAGTTATCATGGCGACGCCGGCCAAAAACTTGGCGTTGATCACCGTATCCCGATAGATCGGCTGGGCGAGCAATTTGCTCAGAGTGCCCTCATTTTTCTCACGATTGATGGTGTCAAATCCCAGGATTAATCCCACCAGCGGTCCAAAAAACGCCACAAACTGCACCAGGGAAAACACCGCCCCCGAAGACGTGAAGAGCATCAAAAAAATAAACTGTGGTTTGGCCACACCCTCGAGTTCCTCTCTGATATTCAAGCCAACCATATAGGCCGTGATCAGGCTGACCATGGCAATCAAGGCGAATAGGATGGCAAAACGATAACTGCTGAAATGATCAGCCAACTCTTTTTTAATGATGGTTACAAGGCTCTGCATGGTTATGCCTCCTGGAAGTATTTCATGTAAATTTCCTCCAATGAATACGTCTCCCTGCCCACGCCGAATTTTTCTTCTGATAATTGTGCCAATGGCCCCTGGGCCACCATCCGCCCCTTGATCATGATGCCGACCCGATGGCAAATTTTCTGGACCTGATGCAGCAAATGGCTGGAGAGCAATACGGTCATCTGCTTATCCCGGCACAGACTTTGAATCAGCTCGATCATGCGGTTGGTCGCATCCGGATCCAGGCCCAGCGTCGGCTCATCTAGAAAAGCCACCTTGGAGTCTTTTATCAGTAGCTCGGCAAGGCCGAGTCTCTGTCGCATGCCCCTGGAGTAAGCGGCTATTTTTTTGGTCGCCTCATCAGCCAGGCCCACTGACTCAAGGGCCGCATCGATGCGCTTATCGGCATGACGGCCGGAATAGCCGTTTAGTTCAGCGATAAATCGCAGCATCTGCCCGGCATTCAGATCCGAGTAAAATCCCATGTTTTCCTGTAGATATCCGATCTTTGATTTGACTTTGATCGGCTCCCGGCTGGGATCGAGGCCCAGCACTTTGGCTGTGCCGCTGGTGGGCTGCGTCAAACCGAGCAGCATCAGCAGGGTGGTTGTCTTACCGGCGCCGTTGGGCCCTAAAAACCCAAAGATCTCACCTTGTTTGACATCCAAAGACAGCCTATCGACGGCCGGTTGGTCGTTGTATACTTTGGTCAATTCCCGGGTTTTAATGACGGATGTTTCTACCATTTTAGCGCCTCCCCAACCAGCGAAATGTACCGAAAAGCCCGGCAATCACGAGAACGATAATGCCAATGCCTATCCAGCCCCAGACGGCCGAAGCTTTTACGGTAGTCCGGAATTCAAGGTTTTTGGTGGCCTTTTCACCTTCAACGTTGACGCTGACCGAATAATCTCCCACCAGGGCATCTTCATAGGGGGTGATGGTCATTTCCACCTGTTTGAGGTCTCCGGGTTCAATGTTATCTATTTTTTCTGGGTTGAACTCCACTTTCCAGTTTTCGGGTTTAAAGGACATAAATTTGATTTCGCTGTTGCTGGCCGACCCCGTGTTTTTGATATAAAACGACATATTAGCCGGTTTGCCCTGTTTGGCTTCCAAAGACAACAGACCGCTGGCTGTCCCCACTTCCAGTCCGTAAGTCCCGGTGAGGATAACCGACAAGGTTGCTTCGGCTTTGGCGCTGCCCGAGCTAACCCGAATATTCACCGGATGTTCGCCGGCCTCGGCCCCTACTGAAGGTTTTACTTCCACGTCAACGCTCTTGCTTTCATTGGCCTTTAGTCGCAGACTCGATATGTATTTGCCCTCGTAAGCGGGCTTAAAATTCACATCCCAGCCTTTGGGTCCCTGGGCAAACAGGTCGAATACCGCATCTTCTTCCAGTTTGCTGTCGACCTCCACGGAAAATTCAAAGGTTGCATCCGAGGGTCCCCGGATGACCGGATAGGACGTGGTCAGCTTGAGGTCCTTGGAGTCATCTGCTTTGGTTTCCTGTTCCATGATTTCTATGGATAGGTTCTGCGACATTTCAAATTTGCTGTCCGGGGTTTGGGCCTTGATTAAAAAATTATATTTTCCGGGCTGGACATCTTCATCGGGCTCGGTTTCAAAGGTAACCGTCTTATCATCACCGGAAGGTACATGGACCCCTGTGATCACGTAACGGTAGGTTTTTATTCTGGCTTTCCACTCTGCAGGTTTTTCCGCAATCCAAACGTTAACCGTTTCATCGGATTTTCCCTTGTTGTGGAAAATGATATCCATGCTGACTTCATCTTCATCTTTTGCTATTTTAACCCCCGGATATTCGACCGCCATGGTGATCAGCCTGTCCGGTCTTACTGCTGATTCGTCATTTTCTGCGGCATAGGCCATGGCCGGAAACTGAAAAAAAACCAGCGATAAAAAAACCAAAGCGGTAAATTCAGCACTTCGAATGATTTTCTTAGATGTCATTGATCCTACCTCCCTTCAAATGTTGGTTTAGGTTAATAAGTCATATTCTCAGTTTTTCGCTTGTTTAATAACGGAAAATTCAACTATTTCGGTTAAGTTTATTCGTCAGAATCTGTCAACTTAAAACGCAGTTATTCCCCAAGCGATATACAAATCGGTGTGTCATCCCACAATTGCTTATTCCACGACAATAGTTTCAATTGCTTTTCGATCTTGAACTATCGGTCGTAATACGGCAGAGATGAAATTACTTTAGGGAAAGGAGGCTTTAATTGCTCTATTCGCTGTTGCAATAGTAACAAAACGTCGGCCGGAGCACTTAAAGCCTTCAATCGGACGATACGGCAGTATTTCAAAAATCGACTTATTTTTTAGACTGTTTCTACGTTCGGTGGTTTTGGTTCCGCTATTTTTTCTCATATCTCGTTTCATTGAATAATTCCTCCAATAAAAGGAAACATTAAGAGAAAACACTGGAATCAAAGTGATCTCAGATAGTTGTATAAAAATTCCGTTTTGGAAAAAGATTAAGCATTGTGCCAATCTTGTCAATAATCAAACAAGTTGTATTTTTGGCGCGATCGAGCAGTCAGCGTTAATTTGCCATATGGTGGGTTACAGTCAGCTCACCATTTTCTAGATCCACCTCGATAGTTGCTCCATCAACCACATCACCGGCGATGAGTGCGCGTCCAATACGGGTCTCCAGCTCTCTTTGCAGATAGCGCCGCAGCGGTCTGGCGCCGTACACCGGATCGTAGCCCGCTTTAGCGATAAATTTTCTGGCTGCATCGGTAATTTCAACGTTAATGTTGCGCTCTTCAAGACGCCGGGATAAATCTTTGGTCAGCAGCGCCACGATCTGCTCCACTTCATCGAAGGTCAATGGTTTGAACAGAACGATGTCATCGACCCGGTTTAGAAATTCCGGGCGAAAGTGTTGTCTGAGATCGGTCATCACCTGATTTTTGACTTCTTCCTTGAGTTCACCGTCGACGCTGATGCCCTCCAGCAGATAATGCGAACCGATGTTGCTGGTCATGATAATGACGGTGTTCTTAAAATCCACCGTGCGACCTTGTCCGTCGGTCAGCCGGCCGTCATCGAATATCTGCAATAAGACGTTGAAGACATCGTGATGCGCTTTTTCAATCTCATCGAACAAAATCACGGCATAGGGTTTGCGGCGCACAGATTCGGTTAATTGCCCACCTTCCTCAAATCCCACATAACCGGGAGGCGCGCCGATCAGACGGGCCACAGTGTGTTTTTCCATGTATTCGCTCATGTCGATGCGCACCATGTTTTCTTCGGAATCAAACAGGGCTTCAGCCAGCGTTTTGGCCAGTTCGGTTTTGCCGACACCAGTCGGGCCTAAAAAGATAAAGGTGCCGATGGGCCGCCGGGGATCTTTTATCCCGGAGCGGGCCCGGATGACGGCATCGGCCACTAACTGAACGGCTTCATCCTGACCAATGACACGCTCGTGCAAGACTTCATCAAGTCTTAAAATTTTCTGGCGCTCACCTTCCATCAGTCGGGTAACCGGAATTCCCGTCCAGCGGGAAATGATTTCGGCGATTTCTTCTTCGGTGACCTCTTCTCTGAGCAACCGTTCACCGGTTTGTTTTTTGGCAAGCATCTCCTCTTCGTTGTTCAGACGTCGTTCCAGATCCGGCAGTTGACCGTGTCTGAGTTCGGCAGCACGATTCAAATCATACTGCCGTTCGGCGACCTCGACGTCATGGCGCACTTTTTCAAGCTCCTGGCGGATGGCCTGCACTTTTTTAATTGCCTGCTTTTCTGATTCCCACTGAGCACGCATGGCGTCGGCTTCTGTCCGCAACTCGGCCAGCTCTTTTTGGAGATTTTTGAGCCGTTCTTTACTGGAACGGTCGCGTTCTTTTTTCAGGGCCGCCTCTTCGATCTCCAGCTGCATGATCCGGCGGGACACTTCGTCAAGTTCGGTAGGCATCGAATCGATTTCGGTGCGAATCATGGCACAGGCCTCATCGACGAGATCGATAGCTTTATCGGGCAAAAATCGGTCGGTGACATACCGGTTGGAAAGCACCGCTGAAGTGACCAGGGAACTGTCCTGTATTTTAACCCCGTGATGCACTTCATAGCGCTCTTTCAATCCGCGCAGAATGGAAATCGTATCCTCCACGGTCGGTTCATCGACGACAACCGGCTGAAAGCGTCGCTCCAGGGCCTTGTCTTTCTCGATGTATTTGCGATATTCATCCAGGGTTGTAGCACCGACACAGTGCAGTTCGCCGCGCGCCAGCATGGGCTTGAGCATGTTACCGGCATCGATGGCGCCTTCTGCTTTGCCTGCACCCACAATGGTGTGCAGCTCGTCTATGAAAAGCAGGATTTGCCCATCAGACTCTTTGATTTCCTGCAAGACCGCTTTTAAGCGTTCTTCAAACTCACCGCGATATTTGGCGCCGGCCACCAGGGCACCCATATCCAGGGCGAATATGGTTTTGTCCTTGAGACCCTCGGGGACATCCTGGCGTACGATCCGATGCGCCAGCCCCTCTACAATTGCGGTTTTGCCCACACCGGGGTCACCGATCAGAACCGGGTTGTTTTTGGTTTTGCGCGAAAGAATTCGAACCACCCGCCGGATTTCGCCGTCCCGTCCAATGACCGGATCCAGCTTGCCGGATCGCGCTTCTTCGACCAGATCGCGACCGTATTTTTGCAGGGCTTCATAGGTCCCCTCGGGATCCGCGCTGGTCACCCGCTGGTGGCCGCGAATCGAAGTCAGGGTTTTGAGCAACAGCTCACGGGTGATGTTAAATTCCTGCAGAATGCTTCCGGCAGGCGTGCTGTTGCCCTCATCGATAAATGCCAGCAAAATATGTTCAACCGATACGTACTCATCTTTTAGCTTTTTGGCTTCATCCTGGGCGGCGACGAGCAGTTTGTTCAACCTCTGGGTGATATACACCTTGCCGGGCTCAGTTCCCGGTCCACTGATGCGCGCCTTCTTATCGAGCGCCTGTTCAAGCTGGCTGCGAACGGCATCGACCGAAACCTCCATCCGCTGCAGCAGTCGCGGAACCAATCCATCGGGTTGCTCCAACAATACCAGCAGCAAATGCTCGCCATCTACCTCCTGGTGGTTGAAGTTTATGGCCTTGGTCTGCGCAGCCTGCAGCGCTTCCTGGCATTTAACTGTAAATTTATTTAAGTCCATATTGAATGTCTCCTTGTTGTATAATGTGTGTCATCTATCTTACTTAAAAGTGTCACCTCCCATGGAGTGATGAGAATCTCGATATATAAGTCACGGCCTTTGAGACGAAACCATAAATACGGTTCAATTTCCAATTTGAAGAACAAATCACTGCTGCTCTTGCCATCCTGGCCTGAGGGCCGGATTTTTTGTCATAGCAAACTCCCCGCTTGGATTTTGATATCATAGCATTTTTCAGTGCTCGAAACGTCACCATTTCCGGAAGATGCCGTCGACTGCATCGTAATGGTCTTTGTCCCTCCGCGAAACGCTTCTTCCAGAGGCATCCGAAGGATCGCTTCATGGTCGCCGCCCCGCATTTGTTTAGAAAATCGCTGGCGGCATTCGGACCGTGTAAAGCCTATTTCTCTTATCAGATACTATGATCAGAGTTCGTTGAATAAAAGGTGTCATCCTGCCGGCAGCACGTAAATCTCTCTCGGAGTCTTCGGCCGCCGGCAGGATCGAGGACGTCTTCCATGATATTGTAGCGAAGCGCCCAACCAATAGGGATCTCCATTGGTTAATTCGATGCTTCAAACTAGCCGTCTCCCTCGGAGGATTCTCCTTGCTACATTCATCTGGGCACCTCCGAGTGAACTTTAAACGTTGAAAGCATATGATTAAAAATTTCAATTATATATTTACAGTTAAAGAATAACAATTGGAAAGTGCATGTCAATATTAATTTATTGATTTTTATTATATTACTTTTTCATATATTAAATTTAGTAATTTTTTAATCTTGACATATTTTTTTGTCAAATTATATTTTCGTCAACAATTTATTTGGTACTTGGCAAAAGGAGGTGGTCTTATGAAAAGTTTGATTCCTTGGAAAAAACGGGCTCGTGAGACGGTTAATTTGCGTAAAGATTTTGATGACCTTTTCGACAGGTTCTTCAACTGCAATTTTTTATTTTATAGTCCTTTGAATTTTGGTATTTACGATACGGCAAATATCATTGGGACCAGAATATCAACTTAAAAATATGTCGAATGTCATGGTTCATTTTTCCTGTGAAACACAAAAAGGGGAAATACAATGAAAGTGGTTTTTCATGAAGATTTCTACCAGGTCTATACCAGTGATCCGGCGGCGGCCTCCGGACGCATGGAGGCCATTGCCGAAACCCTCACACCCCACGTTGAGTTCGTACCTGCCGAACCAGCTACCCGACAGCAGATTGCTGCAATCCACACCGACAATCACATCCAACACGTGGAAAATAAGGGCCTATACCAAATCGCAGCCCTGGCTGCCGGTGGCGCTATTCAGGCCGCTCTTATCGGGCTATCTGAACCCTGTTTCGGATTGATCCGCCCTCCCGGCCACCACGCCTCGGCAGGGTCAGCCTGGGGATTTTGTTGCTTCAACAATATGGCTGTGGCCTTGGAGACATTGTGGGTGCAAAAGAAT
>JASFSK010000147.1:0-9170 GCA_050114455.1 Desulfobacterales bacterium
ATCATAAACTGCACAATGAGTTGGTTGAAGACAGCTGTGAAAGCTGTCATTTTTTCCGGGAAGATGGCACCTATTCCGGGGTTCCGAAATTGGCCCAGTGTATCGACTGCCATGAAGAGGTCAATGGGGATGATCCTGAGGAAGAGAAATTTGTCACCCAATATGTAGCCAAAGGCAGGGAGGTGCCGTGGTTGATTTATGCCAGACAGCCGGATTGTGTATTTTTCTCCCACATTGCCCATGTCAAAATGGGTAAGATGGACTGTGTCACCTGCCATGGCCACATCGGGGAATCCGAAAGCCTGAAGGTATACGAGGCCAACCGAATTACCGGATACAGCCGGGATATTTGGGGGAAAAACATTGCCGGCATTAAATGGAATTCGTGGGATCGTATGAAGATGGACGACTGTGCAGATTGTCACAAGGAAAACAAAGTCAATCTAAACAGCGTGCAGACGGGCAGAGGCGGCTGTTTTGTCTGCCACCATTAGTTGAAAATTCATGGGTTATTTGATCAGGAACCAGAGCCCTGTCCCGGACGAACCATAATTGAAAATTCAATATTCATTCTAAAATATTCAATCCTAGAATGGGGATGTTTTGATGAAAGTAGACAGAAGAAGTTTTTTGTCCTTTGTAATTGGCGGTGCTGCCGGTACGGCACTCTCACCGTTGCCCTGGAAGTTGATCGACGATTCTTCCATCTGGTCCCAGAACTGGGCCTGGACACCGGTACCGAAACGAGGAGAGATCTCCTATGTGAATTCGACCTGTACCCTGTGCCAGGGCGGCTGTGGCATCACCGTTTGCAAAGTCGATGACCGGGTCATTAAAATTGAAGGTATGACAGGACATCCGGTCAATGATGGTGGGATATGCAGCCTGGGTGCAGCTGGCATGCAGCTTTTGTATGGCCCGACCCGGGTGAAAACACCTAAAAAGAAGATCAATGGCAGATGGCAAGATATCTCATGGGAAACAGCCATATCCGAAATTGTCGAAGGTCTCCAGGATTTAAGAGCCAACGGGCTTTCACATAGCGTTGCTTGTATTTGTGATTCCGATCGAGGAACCGTTCCCCAGCTAATTCGCAGATTTTTAGCCGCATACGGTTCACCGAATTTTATCCGAACACCTACAATTCAGGATAATTACGAGTTGGCGTTATTTTTGACTCAAGGGACTCGTGCGATTCCCGGATTTGATGTGCCGCACTCGGATTTTATTTTGAGTTTCGGCAGCGGGTTGATCGAAGGCTGGGAATCTCCCGTATATATGATCAAGAGTAAAAGTGCCTTAAAGCAGAACGGCGGGCACATGGCGCAAATCGAGCCGCGACTCTCCAAGACTGCCGCCAAATCCGATCGCTGGATTGCCGTTAACCCCGGAACAGAGGGTGCCATGGCCCTGGGCATTGCCAATGTCATCATCAATGAAGGGCTGTATGACAGGGATTTCGTTGAGAATCATTCATCCGGATTTGAGGAATGGAAACAGGTCGTCCTTGACGGCTTTTCCCCGAGTGCCGTTTCAAAAATAACCGGTAGCGAAGTCGGCGCTATCGCCACTGTGGCCAAAGAGTTTGCCGGGGCCAGCCGACCGCTTGCAATCTGCGGACGGGGAGCGGGAAAATCTCCCGGCAGTCTGCAGGAATTTCTGGCGGTTCACATGCTAAATGCATTGGTGGGTAATATAAACAAACCGGGCGGTATGGTTGCCGTCTCTGAACCCGATTATATTCGCTGGCCGGCAGTGGAAATGGATGACATCGCATCCAACGGCACCCAGCAGACCCGGGTCGATGGTACCGGTGCTGCGGACAATGCACATGTCCGGTCGTTATTGAATCGCCTGCCCGAAGCAATCAATGCTGCCGACGAATCTCCAATCCGAATGCTTTTTGTAGCCAGAAGCAATCCGGTCTACGGGATGGCCGACACCCAGTCAGTTGTCAACGCATTCGAAAAAATACCGCTGGTAGTCAGTTTTTCATCCTTTATGGATGAAACCGCCGCCCAGGCGGACATCATCCTGCCCAATCATATTTATCTGGAGCGCTACGAAGACGTACCGTTTGCCAGTGGGTTTCCCCAATCGATACTGGGGTTGACCCAGCCCGTCATTGAACCGCTTTACAACACCCGGCATCTCGGCGATGTGATCATCCAATTGGCACAAGAGATGGGCGGATCATTAGCCCAGGCATTTCCCTGGGAAGATTATCAGGATTGTCTTGAAGAAACCTTGGCGGATATGGATTCCCTGCAGGAAAATGGGTTTCGAATCAACGGCGAAGCACCGGGCTCGAACGGTTCAGATGTTTTCGAAACCGATTCTTCAAAATTTGAGTTTTCCAATCCCGATATTAGCACTTTGCCATCTTACGCTCGGGTGGCTGCCGAGGGGGATGAGTCATTCTACCAGTTGCTGCTGGTACCCTATGATTCCATGAGGCTTACGAGCGGCTATGTTGGCTCGCCGCCTTTTCTCATCAAAGCCCTTGAAGACACTATTTTACAGGGAAATGATGTTTTGGTGGAAGTGAATCCTGCAACCGCTAAAAAATTGGGTCTGTCAAACAGTCAATATGCGACATTGAGCACTCCGGCCGGCTCCGGCAAGGTGAAGATATTCTATTTTGACGGCATTATGCCGGGGGTTATTGCGATTCCCAGAGGATTGGGACACACCGGAAACAATAAATTTCTGGACGGCAAAGGCATTAATTACAATACACTCAGTAAACCGGTCGAAGATCCGGCTACAGGCCTTGATGCAGCCTGGGGAGTTCGGGCCAAACTTGTGAAAGTATAGCAGAATTGGCGAGTGGAGATGGTAGGAATTTCAGTCAATTTAGCTCGCGCTCAGAATTGGTATATGAGCCTATATCAGGATTTTATAACATAAGGCCGAAGCTAAGATAAATAGTAAAAGGTCAATTTCGAGGGATTCGAATGAAATACAAGAAGTTTGGGATGGTCATCGATCTGGACAAATGTGTCGGTTGCGGTACCTGTATGGTGGCCTGTACGGCTGAAAACAACGTGCCCTTTCGAGAGGATGACACGGATAAACTGCTCAGCGTTGCCTGGATGAGGGTCTACCGGCTGACCAACGGCAAACCGTACCCGGATAGCGAGGAATGTTTCCTGCCGCGGCCATGTCAGCAATGTGAAGGTCACGCGGGCCACTCACCCTGCGTTTCCGTATGCCCCGCAACCGCAACAGACTACGATATGGATACCGGAATCGTCAGCCAGATTTACACCCGTTGTTTTGGCTGCCGGTATTGTATGGCGGCCTGTCCCTATCATGTCCGCCAATTTAACTGGTGGGATCCGGTGTGGCCGGATGGTATGGAAAGATCCTTGAATCCGAATGTATCTGTACGCATGCGGGGAGTTGTCGAAAAGTGTAGTTTTTGCATTCATCGCTACCAGCTGGCCAAAGAAAATGCGTATGCCCAGGGGCGACGTGAGATAAAAGAAGATGAGTACCAGACTGCCTGTACCCAGGCCTGTCCGGCGGGGGCTATCACCTTCGGCGATTTAAACAACCCAAAGCATGCGGTGCATCAAATGGTACAGCCGGATCTAACACACGGTGGCAATTCTAAAAATCCCCACGCATTTCGTTTGCTGGAGAGACTGGGAACCAATACCAAAGTCTACTATCTTTCCAGCCGAGAGTGGGTCCGGCGGGCTGGGGATAATTACCTGAAGAAAGAGGGTAAGCTGAAACACGACTAAGGAATGACGATTGGCGATTGAACATTTGTTGTAAAAAATTATAGGTTTTCAAGTGTCAGTGTTCAGGTTCCAGGATTTTGAAATTAAATTTCCTGACACCCGAAACCTGACACCTGGCACCTAGGCTAGGAGTACAGTACTTATGGATTCTGCACTAATTCCCGAAGGAGTTAAACGCTGTCCAGTTTGGCAATTCCTCTTGTGGATCGGGGCCAATAGTGTCGTATTGCTGTGGGGCGTTTTGGCCATGGTTCTCGTCTATTTCAAAGGGCTGAATCAAACCAATATGAACAATGCCTACGGATTCGCACTGTGGATCTGGGCGGACCTCGCAATCATCGCCTTAGGCGGCGGCGCTTTTTTTACCGGCTTTCTAAAATACATTGTCGGCAAGGATGAATTGAAGAATATTATTAATTTCGCTGTGCTCGTAGGGTTTTATTGCTACGTTTCAGCCCTGATGATTTTAGGTTTCGACATCGGACAGCCCTTGAGGGGCTGGTTTATATTTTGGCATGCCAATGTTCACTCCATGCTCACGGAGGTGGCCTTTTGCCTTTCGGCCTACCTGGGTGTGTTGACAATCGAGTATCTTCCCCTGATACTGGAAAATCGAAAAATCGATAAGGTGCCCTTTTTCCACAACCTGAGTCACAATATGCATGAAATAATGGCCGTTTTTGCAGCTACCGGTGCCTTCCTTTCTTTTTTCCATCAGGGCTCGCTGGGCGGCGTTCCAGGGGTGCTTTACGCGCGACCGTTTGGATTTCGGGAAGGAATTTTTGTCTGGCCGTGGACATTTTTTCTGTTCACCTGGTCAGCGGCTGCCTGTGGGCCTTGTTTTACCATTCTTATTACCAAGATCACTGAAAAATTGACCCGCAAAAAACTGGTCAAGGATCATGTCATCGAACTGCTGGCAAAAATTTCCGGTTGGATGCTGAGCGCATATCTGATTGCAAAGATAATTGATACAATCTACTGGGCAACGGTAACGGCCCCCTCCAAGGGATTTTCGTTCATGGACTTTTATTCGAACAATCCGGGTTCTGCTTATGGGCTATGGATATTAATTGCGGAAATCGGGATTTGCGGGATCATTCCGGCGGCAATTTTGATCACCGATCGCGGCCGCAAAACCCCATCGACCCTGTGGGCGGCCATCATACTTGCGGTGATAGGTGTCAGCTTGAACCGCTGGGTGATGGTGCTACAGGTGCTGGCAGCTCCGGTGTTGTCCTTTGAAAGCTGGAATCTCTATTTCCCGAGCTGGCAGGAAGTTGCCACAACGTTGTTACCGGTTTCACTGGGAATAATTCTGATATCGATTTCTTACCGCTACCTGCCGATATTTCCTCAGGAACGGGAATTGAATCCGATAGAAACTGAGGTTGATGAGGGGGCTTCAGCGGCGGAAATGGAACTGGCGGAACCGCTCGATGGGGAGCTGGAACCGGCAAAAGCATGAAAATATAGTGGTTCAAAGGTTCAGGGTTCACATTCAGGGTTGAAAAATCCTGACAGCTCGTAGCTTGTAGCTTTTGAACATCGAACCTGGAACTTTTCAGTATTACTAGAGATATGGTGGAGGATATCAATGTTTCCATTTAATTTCGAATGGATATGGGATGCAGGACATCTCTTGTTTATGGGAGGGCTGTGGTTTGCTCTGTCTATCATGGGATTGGGGGTAACCTACTGCATTATCAAGGCCATTGTAGATAGTTCTAAAAAAAATGGCGTCAGCCATCATTAGACTGTGAGAAACATCAATTAAAAAAAGCGCTTAATCCGGTAGTGCTCCGGGGAAGCGCTTTTTTTATGGTAGAGCGTTTGGCAGAATAACGTTCCGCTATCGGCAGTTTTGCAATGCTGCTTTAAATACCAATAACACCCCGGGTGGCTTATTCCAAACGCTCTAACCGGGCAAAACGTCATCCCAGTTTTGATAAACTTTAAATTTCAAAAAGTGCTGATGTTTCACTGATCAGTTGAAATTTAAAGACATTTAGATCTAGAAGGTAACATGGATAAAATCATCGTAGAAGGAGGCCATTCCCTGACCGGCGAGGTGAGAATCAGCGGCGCTAAAAATGCGGCCTTGCCCATATTGATATCATCGCTTTTAACCGACGGCACCTGCACCTTCACGAATGTACCGGATCTCATGGACATCCAGAGCACATCGCTGCTGTTGACCCATTTAGGCGCCCGCATCGAGGCCTGGGATGATGTCATCTGTATCGATGCCGGTGAATTGGACCAATATGAAGCGCCCTATGATCTTGTGAGAAAAATGAGGGCCTCGGTTCTGGTATTGGGGCCGCTGGTGGCCAGATTGGGTAAGGCCAGAGTGTCGCTGCCGGGCGGCTGCGCCATTGGCGCACGTCCGATCAATCTGCATTTAAAAGGCCTAACTGCACTTGGTGCCTCGATCGAACTAAAGCACGGATATGTAGAAGCATCCGCCGGACGTTTAAAGGGTGCGGAAATATATTTCGATGTCGTTACCGTCACCGGGACGGAGAATTTGATGATGGCGGCCGTTTTGGCAGAAGGTACTACCGTGCTGCGCAATGCCGCCAGAGAGCCCGAAATTGTGGCTTTGGCGGATACCTTAATTAAAATGGGCGCCGAGATCGAGGGGGCCGGTACCTCCATCATAACCATCAACGGGGTTTCCGCACTGATTCCGGTTGACACAACCATTATGCCGGACCGTATCGAAGCGGGAACTTTTATGATGGCCGCCGTTTTAACCCAGGGGGATATCACCCTGTTGAATTGCGAACCGGATCACGTCGGAGCCCTGGTAGACAAGCTCCGGCTTACCGGTGCCGAGATCGATATTGCTGGCAGCAACATCCATGTTCGGAGCCCGGGGAGCATTGCAAGTGTCGATGTAAAAACCCAACCCTATCCGGGATTTCCAACGGATATGCAGGCACAGTTTATGGTGCTGATGAGCATCGCAGAAGGTACCAGTACCATATCTGAAACGATCTTTGAGAATCGTTTCATTCACGTCAGCGAATTGAGGCGAATGGGGGCGGACATTCAGGTATCCGGTAATGTTGCCGTTGTGAAAGGCGTTCCGCAATTGTCCGCTGCCCAGGTAATGGCAACCGATCTGAGGGCCAGTGCATCCCTTATTCTCGCCGGCCTGGTCGCCCGCGGGAAAACAGAGGTCAACCGCGTCTATCATCTGGATCGCGGATATCAATCCATCGAAAAAAAATTTTCGGCCCTGAATGCCTGCATTAAAAGGGTAAAGTGAAAGCGTGTCCAACCCGCCAATTCCGATATCTAACAACCACTACTTTCGCCCCGCCATACCGCTTCTGGTTTCTCTGATTTGCGGAATCCTGTTGGGAACTGGTCTGCCGGGGCATCAGAATTGGGCCATGGCTGCAGCGCTTGTCTGGTTCGGTTGGTGTTTGTGGAAAATCTTTCGCCAAAAACAGGCACTTATTGTGCCGATTTTGCTTTTTGTTTCCTTGGGCTATTTATCCATTCAACCCTGGGTATCTCCAAGGCTGCCTGCCAATCATATCCTTCGCTTCAGCAACGACCATCGCCGGGATATTACCGGTCAGGTCGTCAATGTACCCCGAAAAATCAACAACCGGACCCGATTCTATTTGCAGGTGACCTCGATTGAAGATGATGGCCGAAAAGCGGCTGCCTGCGGAAAGCTGCGGGTGACCGCTTTCGGTGATCTACCGGCGCTTGACCGCGGGGATAGGGTCCAGTTTAAGAGCCGAATCAGGCCTTTTAACAACTTCAAAAATCCTGGCGGATTTGATTACAAGCAATATATGGCCTTTAAAGGTATTCACGCGACGGCATACGTTAGTAGAGGCGAGCTGGTTGTCGTCGATACACATGCGGTGAGTGAGGTGGGTCAATTTCTCGAGGATCTGCGCCGCAGATATGCCGATCTCATTGATCAATCCGGTCGCACCCAGACCCAGGCAGTGCTCAAAGCCCTCATCATCGGAGATCGTTCCCAAATTTCTGCTGAAATTCGACAGGCCTTTAATCGGGCCGGGGTGGGACACTTGCTGGCGATCTCAGGACTTCATATCGGTATTGTCGCCACGGTCGCCTTTAGCCTATTTCAATGGCTGATGGCCAGATTCAATTTTTTTTTATGGCGGGCCTGGTCGCGCAAAGGAGCGGCACTTTTGTCCCTGATGCCGGTATTTGCTTACGGGATGATTGCCGGTTTTACCCCATCTACCCAACGCGCCGTCTGCATGGTTTCGATTTTTTTGCTGACCTTTTTAGTTGAAAGGGAACAGGATCCCTTCAACACACTGGCGCTTGCTGCTTTGGTGATTTTGGTCGCAGACCCGCCATCCTTATTTTCGATATCCTTCCAGCTCTCTTTTGTGACCGTACTCGCCATTATTTACGGAATGTCCAGGGTAAAATTTCCGGCCGAAATACAGAGGATGCCGCTAAAGAAGGATCGGAGTCTACGTTTTGCCAGCAGACTGATTTCGTTTTTCCTGGTCTCTTTTTTTGCTGTTTGCGGCAGCCTGCCGCTGGTTGCAGTTTACTTCAATCAGATTTCCCTGGTCGGGCTTATCGCCAATTTCATTGTCGTTCCGTTGGTCGGTTTTTTTGCCGTCCCATTGGGTTTGATAGCTCTTTTCGTATCGTCCTTGAGTACGACGGTGGCATTCTGGTGTATCCAGGCTGGCAGCGGGATTCTGACGATTGCCTTGGCGGTGGTACAATTTTTTGCGGATTTACCCTTTGCTGCAGTTAAAACTTTCACGCCCAGCCTATTTGAAATTGGATGCTATTATCTCCTGTGCTGGTCCGTGTTGAATCTGTATCGCAATCCGCACAAATCAGCTGCAACCCAGCCAAGCGACGAAAGCGCCACGGCGGATTCCCCCAACAGAAATTTAGAAATGGCAAGGTCTGTTGTCCCTGTAAGGCTGAAAAAATTCATGGGAATATTGGGAGTCTTACAGTTTAAGAAGTTTTCGCGTGGCCATTCGGCAATCATCATCCTGGTATTGGTGCTCATTACCTTGGCAGCCGATGCCGGTTATTGGTTATATCAGCGGTTTGGCAATGCGGATCTCAGGGTTACCGTGATCGATGTCGGTCATGGCAGTGCCTCTTTACTCGAATATCCCGGCGGATACACCATGCTCATCGATGGCGGCGGCTTTGCGGATAATTCAGCATTTGATGTCGGCGCAGCCGTCGTTGCGCCGCTTTTATGGCGAAAAAAAATTCGAACCGTCGATGCATTGATTCTTTCTCATCCCAACAGCGATCATCTCAACGGGCTGATTTACATCGCCAGGCACTTTCATGTAAAAAAAATATGGACCAACAGTGAAGCGCGAAATACGCAGGGGTACAAAGACTTAATGAGGGTTATCGCCATCAAGA
>JASFSK010000148.1:0-9126 GCA_050114455.1 Desulfobacterales bacterium
TGAGTGGAATCTACGCCGGATCCCCAATCTTCAAGGAGTTTCAAATGAGACAGGCCAAAGATTATATTGTCTTTCCGTTGGACGTTTCATCTGCGGATGAAGCCAAATGCTTTGTTGAGCGTCTGGCTGATCATGTTGGGTTATTTAAGGTGGGTCTGGAGCTTTTTATCAGATCGGGTCCTGAAATCATTCGGTTCATCCATTCTGCTGGCCCGGCGGGTGTATTTTTAGATTTGAAACTGCATGACATACCGGCGACCGTTTCTCGTGCAATGGCCGGTATTGCTGAACTTGATATCAAATTTGCAACTGTGCACTGCGGTGAGACGCCAAGGATGATTGAAGCCGCGGTTAGCAGCTGCCAGGGAAAGGTCCAAGTTTTAGGTGTGACGGTTCTGACCAGCGTGACCGCAGATGATATCAAAGCCGCTGGATTCCGACCAGATTTTTACCAGAATTTATCCGAACTGGTGTTAGAAAGGGCCGCCATGGCAAAGAAGGCCGGCTGTGCCGGTGTGGTCTGCTCCGGACTTGAAGCTGCCATGCTCAAAGCGAAATTTGGAAAGGCGTTTATCACGGTTACACCGGGGATCCGCCCTCAATGGTCACTTGACGGAAAGGACGATCAAAGACGGGTAACGACACCTGCTCAGGCCGTTGGAAACGGCTCAGATTATCTGGTTGTTGGAAGGCCGATACGGGATGCTTCAAACATCCAGGCCGCCGCCGTGCGCGTTGCAGAGGAAATCTCAGCCATTATTTAACCATTCGGTATAAGGCTAGGCTAAGTATAATCATACCCAATATTAGGGCAAATATCACTTGGTCGGGGCTAAATTTCTTCATAAAAAAACGAATAAAATCCGCGTCAGTTTTCTTTGTCCAGTCCAAAAGCAGTGTGCAGCACCCGCACAGCGAGTTCGGCATATTTTTCTTCAATAACACAGGATATTCTGATTTCCGAGGTGCTTATCATCATAATGTTAATGTTTTCTTTGGAAAGCGTGCTAAACATTGTAGATGCAACGCCCGAATTGTCTTTCATTCCGACTCCGATAACCGATACTTTGGCAATATTTTCATCACTGAATACCTCCTCGGCACCGATGTCCTCGGCAATCTTCTCTTCCAGTTCAAGTGCCCGTTTAAATTCAACTTTCGGAACAGTAAAGGTTAGATCGGTTTGGCCCTCAGCCCGGGTATTTTGAATAATCATATCCACGATAATTCCGGCCTCGGCGATGGGGGTGAAAATCTTGGCCGCAATTCCGGGTTGATCAGGAACCTTCTTCAAGGTGATGCGTGCCTGGTTTTTATCATGGGTAACACCGGATACGACGAGTCGCTCCATGCCTGAATTCTCATTGACAACCATGGTTCCCTCCTCTTCACTAAACGATGATCGAACATGCACGGGAATGTTAAATTTTTTAGCGAATCCCACCGAACGAATTTGCAGCACCTTGGCGCCCAGACTGGCCATATTCAACATTTCATCATAAGAAATTGCTGAAAGTTTTCTGGCCTTTTGGCAGATATTGGGATCTGCCGTATAAATACCGTCCACATCGGTATAAATTTCACAGATGTCCGCATTGAGCGCTGCTGCAATGGCCACGGCTGAGGTGTCGGATCCACCCCGACCCAGGGTGGTAATATTACCTTCCGGATCGCAGCCCTGGAATCCGGCGATGACGACAATGTGACGCTCCTGCAACAAATCCTTAATTCGATCGGCTCTAATGTCGACAATGCGAGCATTTCCGTAGCAATAATCCGTCACCACTTCGGCCTGATGACCCAGTAACGACTGAGCAGGATAGCTCATAGATTTTAACATCATGGCCAAAAGGGCCGATGTCGTCTGTTCGCCGGTGGCCAGAAGAACGTCAAGTTCCCGACTGTCAGGTGCTTCCGTCACTTCCCGGGCCATGTCTATCAATTGGTCAGTAATTCCGGACATCGCCGACAGAATGACCACCACATCGTTGTTTTGCTCGTAAGTTGCAACAACACGTTTGGCCACATGTCGGATACGTTCGAGATCCGCCACTGATGTTCCGCCAAATTTTTGTACAATGAGGCTCATGTTTTCTCCACAATGGTTAATTCAAGATTCTTTGTGCTATGAATCATTGTTCCAGATGCGAGGCAGCCATTGAATCACGTCGCGATCGCCGACCGGTTTCTGCAACCGAATAGAATTATGCCCAAGTTGTCAGGCCGAGTGTTTCCATTTATTCTGATTGTTTAGCTCAGCAAGAATTCAAGCGCTTTTATCAAATTGGCTGCCTGGTGTCCAGAACCAATAAGGCTTATTTCACGGGTATGATCTCCGATAATTTCAAATCTTATGTTCACATGGTCGTCAGGCAAGCCTGCTGACATTTTATCCGCCCATTCGATCGCTATTACGGCCTGATCATATAATATTTCGTCAAGGCCGATATCTTCAAGATCGCTCATGCCTTCCAAACGGTAAAGGTCAATATGAAACAAAGGCAGGCGGCCGGGATATTCATTGACCAATGTGAAGGTCGGACTTGTGATGTAATACCCGGCTGGAACGTCAAGTCCTTCGGCCAAGCCCTGTACAAAAGCCGTTTTACCGCTGCCAAGGTCGCCGCAGAGACCGATGACCAGAGGATGCTCGATTTTGAGGCCAACTGTTTTGCCAAACTTCCGGGTTTCATTCGAAGTATAGGTTATTTTTTGCAACGGCTTAATTGCCATAAAAGTTTATTACCTACAACTACGTTGATGATAAGATCATAATTTGATCTAATTACAATCGGTCAAAGGCTTTGTTATGTTCGCTGGCAATTATTTTTTGTATTTCACCGGGTATCCTATTCATGACCTCAGTTGCCAGGTAACCAAAAGGGCCTATAGATCGAGTCAGGCTGTCGGCTGCAGCCCCGTGCAAATACACACCGGTATGAATAGCAGATTCCAGGGAAAATTCCTGGACTGTAAGCCCGGCTATAGTTCCGGTAAGTACATCTCCCATACCCCCCGAGGCCATGCCGGGATTGCCGGTGGTGTTTATAAAGGCCCGTCCATCCGGATGCGCAATCACCGTTCGGGCGCCTTTCAGGACGACATGAATGTTTAAATCAACTGCAACATCGCGAGCACATTTTATCCGATCCTGCTGCACTTTACCGACGCTGATGCCCAAAAGACGGGCCATTTCACCGGGATGTGGCGTTAAAATAATCGGTGCCTGTGCATTTTTAAGGATTTTAATGTTTCCGTTTAGGCTGTTGATGCCATCGGCATCCAGCACCACTGGAATTTGGCTTTCTCTGATAAGTTTGCATACCAGTTCTTCGGTTTCAGGTGTATGACCAAGACCGGGTCCGATCGCAAGGCATTTCTTGCCTGGTATCAGTTTTTGTATGGTGTCGAAGGCTTTCAGTCCGAGGGTGCCATCGAGGTTTTCCGGCAGCGGTTCTGTCATGGCCTCAACGACTTGAGCTTCAACGACCGGGTGACAACCTTGCCCTGTTGCCAGTGTTACGAGACCGGCACCGGCACGTAAGGCAGACATAGCTGTCATTGAAGCGGCGCCGGTTTTTCCGGGGGAACCGGCGATTACCAGCAAATGGCCGGTGATGCCTTTGTGAGCTTCTGCTTTCCTGGATTTCAGATGAGATTTGATGCGTTGTTGTGTTAACAGGAACTGTTTGGGTGCCACATCCTCAACGATGTGCGGGGGGATACCGATGTCGACGATTTCAAGCGGACCGGTGCAGCCCGCCCCTGGATAGATCATGTGGCCTGTTTTGGCAAAACCAAAGGTTGCCGTTGCACTGGCGCGTATGCTGGTTCCACAGGGTTGTCCGGTATCCGAATTCAGTCCTGATGGAATGTCGACGGCAAAAACTGGCTTTTTAAGCCCATTTATAAACTCAATGATCGTTTTGAAATATCCTTTGACATCCGAGTTCAAACCGGTCCCCAGAATCGCATCGACCCAGATGTCCAAATCCGCCATAACGGATCGATAAGCCGAAAAAGCCTTTTCATCCGGGATTTCAATCAACGGGATATCAAGGGGTTTTAATAGCCGCAGGTTGGCCGCTGCATCGCCTTTGACCCTATTGCTCGAAGATAGAAGGAATACCTTTACTGCAACCCCCTGTTGCATCAGGTAACGTGCCATGACGAATCCGTCACCACCATTGTTTCCGCGTCCAGCAACAACACCGACCCGTTTGTTGCTTGATTTTGAGAATTTTTCTAAAAAAAAACGGGTAGCTCCTCTGCCGGCATTTTCCATCAGTACCCGGCCGGGTATGCCGAAGGATTCGATGGTGCGCCGATCCATCTGCTGCATTTCATTTGCTGTAACAAGTATCATTTAAAACTCCACGATAAAACATCTTCGGCTTCAGAAAAAATTTCTCTCTGGAATTTATTCAGAACGGTGAGGTTGCGCATGGCGACAGAAAAACAGAACCATGCCGGAGTGTTGAGGTATTGATGTTTGGCTGCTTGAACTAAAAAACGTAAAATCAAAGCTTTTCACAGCGCCAAAACCAGCTTTCTCATGTCCGCTACCGCTGTTCGCATGCCAACCATAATAGCCCGCGAAATTATACTGTGGCCGATGCTAAATTCATCGATTTCATCAATTTTTTGGAATACTTTTATCGTTTTATAGCACAACCCGCGTCCGGCCTTAACACTGAATTTTAGCTTATGGGCGAGCTTAACGGTATCAATGATATTTAAAAACGCCTGATGTCTTTTTTGAGCAGTCTTTGCGTCATTATAAGCCATGGTCTGCAGCTCTACCACAGATGCGCCGATTTTATGGGCAAGCTTTATTTGTTCCGGCTCCGGGTCCACCAGGAGGCCTACCGGTATTCCGCTGTTTTGCAGCGTTGCTACCGTATCTGATATATCGGCGCGATGTACGATAAGATCGAGCCCGCCACTTGCAGAGAATTCTTCACGCTTTTCAGGTACTAGGGTGACAAAGTCTGGTTTGATATCCAGTGCCACCCCCACCATCTCGGAAGTTGAGGCCATTTCCAGAATGAGTTTGGTCTGGATGACACTGCGCAGGATGCGAACGTCTCTATCTTTAATAAATTTACGGTCAAGTCTCAGATGGACGGTGATGCCATCGGCCCCGGCAAGTTCCGCCATGGTTGCCGCCATCACTGGATCAGGCGACTGACTTTTCTGGGTATTCCTCAGGGCTGCCACCTGGTCGATTTTTACTGCTAATCCGGCCATTGATGTAATCCCTTTTATATGAGTTTCAACAGCTCTTGGTTTTTGATTTCCATTTTTCGGGCTTCCAGCGCTGAAGTTTCGTGATCGTAACCAAATAGATGCAAAATGCCATGAACGAGCAGTTCTTTAAACCGTTGCTCTATGCTCATGCCGGAGGATTTTGCTTCCCTTGTCGCCGTATCGGTTGAAATTACCACATCGCCAAGAAGTTGTGGTGTCAAATGAGCAAATTCGCCTTGCCGCATCGGAAATGCAATGACATTCGTCGGACCATTGCGGTTTAGGTATTTTCGATTTAATTCTTTTATTTCCGAATCATCTGCAAAGAGAATGGAAATCTCCCCGTCAGGGCAATCTAACGCGTCTAAGATGACCCTTACCGTTTGCTTTATTTTTTCCAGCGAAATCTCGTACGAGCTTTGCCGGTTTTTTATCAGGATTTCCATTTCCAGTCCTTCTCCTGGCGTTTGTGCCGACTGATGGCCTTTTTTCAATGTATTCGATGCGATGGTGATGAATACCATTTAAGATTTTGTCAAAGCTTCGAGCAATTTTGTGCAGATCCTTGAGGGTCAGTTCGCATTCATCAAGCTGACCATCTGATAATATGCTATTGAAAAGATTCTTAACGAGATTTTGAATTCTGGAGGGTGTTGGATCATCCAATGACCGCGATGCCGCTTCAACCACGTCGGCGAGCATGACCAGACCGGTCTCGCGGGTCTGCGGTTTTGGGCCGGAGTATCTGAAATCATCAATACTGACAGCATTTTCTCCTTTTTGTTGTCTGGCCTTTTCATAGAAATACTGGATGATACTAGTTCCATGATGCTGCCGGATGCTTTCAATGATCGTCTGGCCAAGTTTGTTTTCTTTCGCGATTTCAACGCCATATTTGATATGGGAAATCAAAATCAAGCTGGACATTGACGGTGCCAATTTGTCATGTTTATTGATGCCGGCTTCCTGGTTCTCGATGAAATAAAGTGGTTTTTTAATTTTGCCAATATCGTGGTAGTATCCGCAGACTTTTGCGAGCAAGGGATTCGCACCAATCTCAGTGGCCGCTGCTTCCACAAGCGATCCGACGATCACAGAGTGATGATAGGTTCCCGGCGCTTCGATCATAAGCCGACGCAGTATGGGTCGATCTAGGCTGGCCAATTCAAGAAGCGAAATATCAGTGGTATAACCGAATGCCATTTCAGCCAGCGGGACAATGCCGGCTGTGACAATGCCTGCACCAAGCCCGCCCATGAATGCAAATGTCCAGTCCCATAGCAGTTTGGTATTTGAGAATTCGACTACATAGAAATCGATAGATGTCACCAGCAAGATATTGAGGATGCCGAGTTTAACACCGGCTAGGATAAAGACCTTGCGTTCCCTACAATGCTTTATCCAGTAGGCCGCCATAGTGCCATTGACGAGGAAATAAAGAAAAATTGTCAGGCTATTTTCAAATATGATTGCAAAGGAGACAGCCATAACCACCGCAAATGGTATTGCGATTGTCAATCCCATAAAAACACAAATTATCATGGCAGCCGCAGCCAGGGGAATACCAAACCACATCGAGGACATATGGATTGGAATGGCCGAGTTTTGTGTGAGAACTTCTGATAATTTGTAGCTTAGCTCTGCAAGAAAGAAAAAAATCAAAAATACACTCGCCATAAACAGCAGACTTTTATTTTGTTCCGTTGGCGACCGGCCCAGTTGGATTAGATGGACAATATAGGTGGCTACCAGCAAGCTAATCAACAGCATGGCTGCACCCACACTGGATATAAACATGTGTCTTTTTTTCGTTTGGGTCTCAAGGGCCCGGAGCTTTAACAGCTGGACTTCCGTAACGAGCTCCCCTTCGCGCAGAAGCATTTCGCCTGCTTTGATTTTGTGAAGTACCGGCTTGATTGCTGCCGCTGTCTCGTTTTTTCGTTCCTGAGTCTCGTTGCGGTTTAAGGTAATATTTGGCTGGATGAGCCTTTGAACAAAATCCACCACAAGGTTTAAAAGACTGTAATCCAGATCAGCAAGCAGCGGTTGGCCGACAATTCGGACCATTGTTTTGGCTTGGTCCAGGCCATATAATTTTTTTAGCTGGTGCAGTTCTTGTTCATTTTTGGTGCGGACATCTCTAAGAATAATGCCCCTTTCAGATTCTTTCAGCAGGATTTCCTTATTGGTCACAACCCCGTTGTTTAATATTTTCTGCAATATTCGGTTGATCAGGGCAGAAATGTCTTTGGAAAATTGCACTTTTTCAAGTGCCCTGTAAGCACCTTCGTTTAACCGGATGCCAAGCTTTTCTTCCAAATACCAGCGTCGGTCGGAAATGACAGGTTTCATCGGATCTTTAACAATATCCACTTTATCGCCGGAATTTTCCTGTAAAGCCGTTCCGCGGGTATCGACCTTGGGGTGGTCATCAGAGGCCTTCCTCATCTCCGCGAAGACGGCTTCGACATTTGTGGACAATACCCTGGCAAGATCGGAGTCGTAGTCATAAACCGTGAGGACTTTATCTGCCGATTGCTGGCGGTAAATCTCAGTCGCCGCCTGATCTTCAATGAAGAAGTCTCGAGGAGATTTAATATCTCTTTCGGCCACATCCCCCAAGGCATACTGATGTCTTGTGATAACCAGATTGGGGAAAAGGATTATCGAAAACAGAACCGTTACGGTACCCAATATTGCCCAACGAAAACGCCAATCATGGTCGTTAAACTTACTGGTCGGTTCGATGTATCTTTTTTTGCTCATATTCTTCAAACGAAATTGGTTCAAGCTACTATGCTCAACTAAAAGCCAAGAAAAATTTAACGTAGGTTTTTTCTTGTTAATGGTTATTTAGGTTTAGTCCATCTGGGGATTTTCTATTTATCTGTTTTAATGCGTCACCACGCGACATTGTCTGTCACTCGGACGCTGCTTTCAGCTTGCCGGCTTCGAGCTCCTCATAGGCTTGAATAATTTCTTGCACCAGTCTGTGCCGGACAACATCCCTTTTGGTAAAAAAGACGAATTTTATTCCTTCGATGCCTTGTAGGATGTTCTTGGTTTCCACAAGTCCGGAAACTTTTTCAGCCGGCAGATCGATTTGGGTGATATCGCCGGTGATTACCGCTTTGGAATTGAAACCGATGCGGGTTAAAAACATTTTCATCTGCTCGGTTGTTGTATTTTGGGCCTCATCCAGAATAATGAATGAATCATTGAGCGTTCGTCCCCGCATAAACGCGATGGGTGCAACCTCTATTACTCCTTTTTGCATCAACATCGCCGCTTTCTCAAATCTCATCATGTCATGGAGCGCATCATAGAGCGGCCTCAGGTAAGGGTCGACTTTTTCAGCCAGATCACCCGGTAAAAATCCCAGAGATTCCCCTGCCTCCACTGCCGGACGGGTTAAGATGATACGACTCACGATGCCTTTGGATAATGCAGAGACCGCCATTGCCATTGCCAGATAGGTTTTTCCGGTTCCGGCTGGACCGATTCCAAAGGCGATATCATAGTTTCGGATGGCGTCTATATATTCTTTTTGTGCTTTGCTTTTAGGGGTGACGGCGCTTTTCTTTGATGTAATATAAACCTTGTCAAGAAAAATTTCTTTTAATTTTACCTGGTCATCAGCGCTTAGGGCTCCTACCGCATAGTCAATATCGTTGGCATGAATTGGGTACCCTTCTTTTAAAAGACCGTAGAGCTGTCTGAGGATGTTGGCGGTCAGGGCGGCGGCAATTGGTTCTCCGCGAATAAAAACAGTGGTGCCCCTGGCATTGATGCTAACCTCCGTGGCCTTTGCAATTCTTCTCAGGTGATTATTGTGCTCACCGAAAAGCTGCTGAGCCAGATTAATGTCCGCAAAAT
>JASFSK010000149.1:0-9048 GCA_050114455.1 Desulfobacterales bacterium
TCGGTCGTCACCAACCAGTGGCCGTATGCAAGAAAACTGGCTGCCTGGGCACGTAAAGCCACAGAAGTACCCCTGGTGTGCGGCGGTATCCATACCATGGCCGCCGCAGAGGACATCCTCAAGTCCCGTCTGTTTGATTTTATCGTACGCGGCGAAGCCGAAGAGGCGTTTGCCGAATTTGTCGATACATTGAGCAATAGCCGGGACCCAACGGATGTCAGAAATCTTGGCTATTTGCAAAACGGCCAAGTGCGTCTCAATCCCTTAAGACCCCTGCCGGACTTAAAGGTGTTACCGTTTAAAGACTACGACATTTTTGATTTTCAAAAAATTATAAATGCCAAAAACGGCTGGACGGGTTTGATGGCCTCCCGGGGCTGTCCGTTTTCATGCACCTACTGTTTTAACCATCAGCTGGTATCGAATTATCGACAGGACCTTGGATGCAGCTTCAAAGGACTGAATTACATTCGGCATTTCGATGTCGAGCAGATGATTTTGGAAATCGAATATCTGCTGGAAAATTATCGCCATATTTCAATGTTTATTCTGGATGACGACCTTTTTACGTTTTACCACCAGTACGTGCGAGACTTTTGTGCGGCCTATAAGAAAGTCAGTGCCCTGCCCTTTGTGGTTAACGCCCATGTGGGCTATTTCGATGAAAAAAGAGCCCGCTATCTGTCGGATGCAAATTGCAGCATTGTAAAATTCGGCGTTGAAAGTGGCAGTGAGCGGATAAGACGACAGATATTGCAGCGCCGCATGAAAAATGAGGACATCATCAGTGCCGTCAACACCGCCCATCAGTATGGAATGCACACCTCGATTTTCTTAATGATCGGATTGCCCCATGAGAGCCGCGCGGATGTCATGGCAACTGTCCGGCTGATGGCCACGGCCAAACCCGGACGCTTCCGCTGGTCGTTTTTCTTTCCATATCCCGGCACCAAAGCATTCGAGCTCAGCCAACAGGGAGGCTATATCGATTTTGAGAAAATGGCTGAGATGGAAAATTTTACCGATGGCTCCTGTCTTAGATTCGGCAGAGAGCACAATCTGTTCTTGAAAAAGGTCGGCCGCATCATGCCCTGGTTTGTCAATGCGCACGCCGACCTTCCCGTGGCAGATTATTATCGCAAAAAAGTCGAAGAAATTCTGGCACTGGATGAACAATCCTGGGAAGAAAGAACGATTTACATCGAAGAGGAAGATAAGGAAATTTCGGAAAAATTTGTCCGCCGGGGGTTGAGCCACTATGCCATCAAATACAACCGCTTTATGGGAGTCATTTCAGATTATTTCACGGCTGAGGAGTAACCAACGAGAGAACCGATTTTATAATTCAGTCTGAATTCGCTTTTTGATAAAAGAGATAAACTCCTGCTCGGCATCTCCAAAAGAAACCCTCACCCCGACGACGATAAGCTCCAGAGGCAAGGGCGTTTTGGAGGTGATTCGCGCATGATCCTTCTCGGTGGTGATGAGCCCGTCTGCACCGGTATTTCGGGCGCAGCGTAAAATGGTAGCCAGATCCTTCTCGGTGTAAGGGTGATGATCCGAATATTCAAGCGCTCCGGTGACCTGAACTCCAATATCTTTTACCGTGTGCCGGAAATCCTCATTACGGGCAATGCCTGAAAAACAAAAGAACTTCCTGTGCTTAATTTGTTCTATCTCATTGGCTGAAAAAACATTCGAGACCGCTTCGAACGAATGGTGCGCTGCCCTGGGGATCACATACCAGTACGGAACGTGGGATGAGGTAAACACTGAACCGCCCGGCACGAGCCGTTGAATTTCGGCGACATAGGCTGTCAGGGCGTCATCCGCACCATGCCCACACCGCGTCAGAATGCAGGCAGCGCTGCGAGCGAGAGCGGACGCCGGCTCTCTCAACTCCCCTCTGGGCAGCAGGTATGAGTTTCCGAGTGGACGCCGACAATCCAGCAAAACGAGATCGATGTCTCTTTGCAACTTTAAATGCTGGAAGGCATCATCAAGCACGATGACGTCGGGTTGATAATTTCTGATTGCCAGCATACCGGCAGCATAGCGGCTTTTCCCGACAATAACCGGTACACCTTTCAAACGGCAGGCGATCATGTAAGGCTCGTCGCCGGCCTGTTCGGCATTCATGTAAAGTGTCCGGCCGTCGCTGACAATGCCGCCGTGTTTTTCGGCACGACCCTTGTAGCCCCTGCTGACAATCACAACATTAAATCCGGCGCGCATGATCTCTGCGGCGACATACATGGTCAGGGGGGTTTTGCCGGTGCCTCCCACCGTGATGTTGCCCACCGAAATCACCTTGCAAGGCAGATCCCGGGATGGGAACACCTGGTGCCGGTAGCAGGTTGCTCTCAGCCTTTGCCCGGCACCATAAAAAAAAGATAATCCATGAAGCAACAGGGCCAGTGACGGCACCGGGGGATTGTCGCTACTGTAAATGATGGATTCAACTTTTTTTTTAAAGCGCAACATCCTGACAATCCGTTCAACCATTTCGGATTTCAATGTTTGAATTTTCCACGGTGTTGCAGTCTTCAACCCGAATGGTTGGAAGCGTTCCAGTTTCGTGGATGTCTTATAAGAATCACAAGCCTTAGTTGTCGGTTAGCTGCATCTGGTAAAGTTTATAATATTGGCCCCGGAAGGCAAGCAGCTCTTCATGTCGACCCTCTTCCACGATTTGGCCGTCAGTGATAACAAAGATGCGGTCGGCTAAACCGATAGTGGATAATCGATGGGCAACAACAAATGTCGTGCGGCCCTTCATCAGATTTCCCAGCGCTTTCTGGACCAGGGATTCAGATTCAGAATCCAGGGATGACGTCGCTTCGTCGAGGATCAATATGGGGGCATCCTTCAACAGCGCGCGCGCAATGCACAAGCGCTGTTTCTGCCCTCCGGAAAGATGCCCGCCGAGCTCCCCGACAGAGGTATCAAACCCGCTCGGCATACGCTGTATAAAATCATAGGCATAGGCGGCCTGCGCTGCCTCGATGATCTCCTGCTCGGAAGCAGTGGGATTGCCGTAGGAAATATTATTACGCACCGAATCGTTAAATAAGATCGGCTCCTGGGTTACGATGGCAATCTGGCTGCGCAGGGATGCAATCGAAAACTTGCGGATATCGACATCGTCAATCAAAACCGCGCCCTGAGTGACATCATAGAACCGGGGAATCAGGTTCACCAGCGATGTTTTACCACCACCGCTCATCCCAACCAATGCAACAACTTCACCGGTCTTGACCTTAAAATTAATCTCTTTGAGCACCGTAATCTCATCATATTTGAAAGACACATTTTCAAAGGTTATCTCATGAGGCACCGGCTGGACAATGACTGGCGAAGCCGCTTCAACGATGTCCGATTTGGTCTCCAGGATATAGAAAATTCGATCAATCGCGGCCAACCCACGCTGGACGGTATTGTTCAACCGGGTTATTTTCTTGAGCGGCTGATACGCCAAGCCGACCGCAGTTAGAAAGGACATAAATGTTCCAAACGAGTAGGTACCGGCAATAACACCCTTACCGCCGTACCAGATGATAAATGCGATGCCGATACCCCCCAGGAACTCTATCATTGGTGAAGACATCGCTCTGACTCGGGCTTCCTTCATTTCCAATCTGAAAATTTTGCGTGATTTTCCTGCAAAACGCTTTTTTTCATGATCTTCCATGCCGAATGCTTTTACGATCTTGGTACCAAAGATGGTTTCGTGCAGAAAAGCATTCGTATCGGCCATGGCCTCCTGAGCGCCTAACCGCACCCGTCGAATCCTACGTCCGAAAAATAAGATGGGAAAAGCGGCAACCGGTATGACGACAAAGGCAAAAATGGCCAGTTTGGGAATCAGGTAAAAGGTCACGGACAACAACCCGATGATTGTGAGACAATCCCTGATGGAGCCGGTAATTGCGGAGGTGAACATGGACGAGATTATGGCGACATCGTTGGTAACGCGGGACATAAGATCGCCGGTTGTTTCCTGCTGAAAGAATGCTAATGGTAAATCCTGCATGTGGTTGAAAAGTCGGTTTCGCAGGCGTAAGATAATACTCTGTCCCACATGGTTTAAGAGATAATACGATCCATAGGCCGCAACCGCTTTGGTAAAGAAAACTGCCATTACCATGAGTGGGATCAGCATCAGCATTTGTGCGTTTTTTTGTTCAAATATTTTTTCTACCACCGGTTTTACCAAATAGGCTGAAGCGGCGGTCATACCTGCCACCACCGCAGAACAGCCTGCTGCTGCAACCAGCTTGACCCAACGGTCTCTGATTAAAGCCAGCAATTCCTTTTGCCGAGCGGTTAATTTCGGTAGTGCTATCATATTCATTGTTTGATTGAATGCTACAGCGTTGGTCTCTGGCCTGCAACTCCCGCAACTGCAAAAAATTATCAAAGTACTCTTTCATACAAGCGGCGTCGCTGGCAGTGGGCGACCAGTCTGATCAAAAAAGGAACTCTACAGAAAACGAATGTCCCATTCGTTCCCCTGTGTATAGGCTGTCGAAAATTTCCGTCTTATTTTAATTTGAGCATGACGACCGGGTCGCGAATCTCTGGACAGCCGTAATCCGCTTATAGGTTGAGCATTTTGAGGGCTATATCCGCAACCCGATCCGATGCCCCACCACCGCCCAGAATATCCCGCAGAGCAAATAACTGCTGCTTGAGATGAATGAATTGATTCGCATCACTCAGCATATGTTCTAGCGCCGAGGCGATGTTTTCGGCGCTTGCCTCATGTTGTACCAATTCGGGTACAAGCCGCTCACCGGCGACCAGATTGACCAACCCGATGTTCGGTACCCGAACCAGTGCCCTACCCAACCAGAAGCTGATGGGGGACACTTTGTAGATGATAACCATGGGCACACCGTGGATCGCGGCCTGAAGGGTGACGGTGCCGGAAGCGGCAACGATGACATCGCAGCGTCCAAATATTTTTTCCACACCGTCCGACACCACTTCAACCTCGGATCGCAAACGATGTCCCCCAACGGCTGATTGAATCCACTTTAGCTCAATAGAAGGGGCATGCGAAATAATAAACCTTGCCCGTCTAAATCTTTTCTTCAATATCTCAATGGAATCCAGCATGACGGGAAGGTGGCGAATAATTTCGTTCTCGCGGGAACCGGGTACCAGGCCAATGACCACCTCGCCTTTTGAATCGACATTCAAAGCCTGGTGCGATGCCGGCAGATTCGCATCCATCAGGGGATGCCCCACATATGTTACCGGCACATTGTGGTCTTGGTAAAATTGCTGCTCAAAGGGCAAGATGACCGCCATGTGATCAACGAGTTTTCCGATCCGTTTGACCCGACCTTGTCGCCATGCCCATATCTGTGGGCTGATATAGTACAGGACAGGGATATTCAGTCTTTTAGCGTGGGCAGCGATGTGAAGGTTAAAATCCGGAAAATCAATGAGAATGAGAAGATCCGGTCTTACACTTTTTAGCAAGTTTTTAATCTTTGCCATCCCCTTCAGAATAGAGGGGATTTTGGCAAACACCTCTGTGATTCCCACGACCGTCAGTTCGGAGGCCTCCATCACAATGCGTACACCGGCCTGCCGGAGGGCATCGCCCCCCATGCCACAAAAAAAAATATCCAAACTTTTTTGTCGCATGGCCGCCACCAGTTTGGCCCCGTGTTGATCGCCGGAAGCCTCACCGGCTAGGATGGTGACACAAAATTGACTCTGACTGGATTCCATCTTCTTTTGGCCTTCTTGATGCGGACCTGGGCGTTTTGTGACTTTCAAGGTTCGCCATCACGGAGCATATTAAATAAAGCATTAAATTATATAAAATATTATATATTATTGATATTGTTATAATTAATTATATAAAAAAGATTAAGACAATTTTCCAATTTTACCGGCCTTGTTTTTGAGTGAATTCGATTATTAAGATCCTTTAAGTCCCGAAAGGAACTCAATTGCGCACCACTATCAAGGGATGGAATCGCCAAGGCGGCCAATTGCCGCATTGATTTGATCCATTATATTTAATGCGACTGCCAGGGCTTTTCTGCCCGCATAACCCGAAACCACAGGTCTTTTCCGATTACAGACAGCTTCGATAAAGGATGTCAGCTCATCTTCGAGTGCGTCGGCCTCGGAAAACGATAACTGCTGAATATCCATTCCGGGTATCAACCCATCAGCGGCACGATCTTCAACCCGTCGAATGATGGTGATTTCGCGACCGGCAAAATCAACAGAAACATAGGTATCTTTTTGAAAAAATCGGATTTTTCTTTGGTTTTTTATGGATATCCGGCTGGCGGTGACGTTGGCCACACAGCCACTTTCAAATTCAATACGCACATTGGCAATATCGGCATGTTCGCAGATGACCGGCACCCCAGCGGCGTGAATACGCTTGATCTCGGATTTGACCACGTTCATGATGATGTCGATATCATGGATCATAAGATCGAGCACCACACTGACATCGGTGCTGCGGTCTTTAAAGATACTCAAACGGTGGGCTTCAATGAACATCGGAGTGTGAACAATGTCCTTGAGCGCTATCACGGCCGGATTGAATCGCTCCAGATGTCCGATCTGAAGAATTCGGTGGTTTGATTCTGCAATTTTGATTAGCTCATCCGCCTGTTCGAGACTGTTTGTCATTGGCTTTTCAATCAGAACATCCACATTTTGATTGAGAAAGGCAGCGCCCACAGCATAATGCGCATCTGTCGGCACCACGACACTGACGGCATCAACATTGCCAAACAAGTCCCGATAATCGGTCAAGGCACGTGTCCCCAGGGAATCAGCGATATCCTCGGCCCGAGACTTATCGATATCAACCACTCCGACCAATTTGGTGTTTTTCATGCCGGAATACTTCTCGGCATGAAATTTGCCAAGATAGCCCACCCCGATCACACCCACACGGATTTTTTTCATCAGAGAACAACTCCAGTCTTGGTTCTGAAACAGCAAAGGGGAACTGCCGCTCCCCTGTTAATGGTGTCAGTGTTCTGTGTAACCGCCGGCCAAAAGAAAGGTCAGCCATGATCGGAATAAACTATCAAAAAGTGATTCTCGAATGATGAAGGCAGGATTTCTTTTTATTCTATCAGGTAGATAAGCAGGGGAACACCCAACGCCTGCGCTGCGCGAGCGACAGCCACAGGTTCGTTCCGCTATGGCGGATCAATCATCATTCGTCATTTCCTGAAGTTTCACATGCTATTTCGGGGATACAAACCGTTACCCTTGAAAACTGAACACCGAAACCTGAAACCTTCATTTCACCGAGTGATTCCCCGATGGGAGGATTTTATGAAATTAATAAAATTGATCACTTCCGGTAAATGATCCACTTCGGCCTGAGCTCTTTCAATGGCCTCATTGAGGGTGATCCCGATGCGGAAAAATATCCGATACACTTTCTTTAACGCGTTCACAGTGGCCTCCGGGAAACCATGACGTTTAAGTCCTACCCGGTTGAGACCGTATAGTTTTGTCCGGTCACCGGCGGCAATCACATAAGGCGGAATGTCTTTGGGCACACCGGATTTGCCACCGATATAAGCATATTCCCCAATCCTGACGAATTGGTGAATGGCCACCAGACCTCCGACGGTGACAAAATCTCCGATGGTGATATGGCCAGCTAAAGTCGCGTTGTTGGCCAAAATCACTTTGCGGCCCGTAAGGCAGTCATGGGCCACATGACAATAAGCCATCAGAAGGTTGTCTTCGCCGATTTCAGTGACCCCGCTGCCGAATTCAGTTCCTCGGTTGATCGTCACAAATTCACGCACCACCGTGCCGCGCCCGATTTTAACAAAGGTTTTTTCACCTTTGAATTTAATGGCTTGCGGCTCGGCACCTACCGATGCGTACTGGAAAATATGGCAATCCGGCCCTATGGACACGTAGGGATCCACAATGACATGGGGGCCGATTACCGTTCCGGAACCTACCGAAACATGGTTCGCAATGACAGAGTAAGGGCCGATATCAACGTTGGTGTCTATTTCCGCTTTTTTGTCAACAATGGCAGTCGGATGTATCATTTACGCTCTCCAAACGAAGCCATCAGTTCAGCTTCTGCCACCAATTGGTCATCAACGGTAGCGATTCCGGACATTTTGGCGGCCTTTGATCGAAAATTTCGAATTTTGGCCTCGAATTTAATTTGATCACCGGGGACGACCGGTTTCCGAAATCGGACTTTGTCCATTCCCATAAAATAGATAAGCCGTTCCTGCTGTTCGGCAGATCCAGTTAAATAAGCAAGAATTCCACCGGCTTGAGCCATAGCTTCTATGATGAGAACGCCAGGCATGATCGGGCTGCCCGGAAAATGTCCCTGAAAGAATGGTTCGTTCATCGTGACATTTTTTAGGGCCTTTATTTTTTCGCCGGGTATTACCTCTATGACGCGATCAATCAATAAAAAGGGGTAGCGATGTGCCAATAATTGCATTATTCCCTGAATGTCATAGCTTGATTCCATTTTTTACTCCATTTTTTTTTCTAACGATTTCAAACGTTTTTCCAAACCTCTCAGTTTTTTGCTGAACTCAGGTAATTTGGGGATAAACCGCTGAACACGAAGCCATAATCTATGCGGCATTTCCGGAATACCGGAAGATACGATCTGGCCATCGGGCACCGATTTCCCCACACCCGTCTGGGGGCCGACGATGGCGCCGTCTCCGATGGTCAGGTGTCCGGCGATTCCAGCTTGCCCTGCCAATATGGCGTTTTTACCGATCGTGACGCTGCCGGAGATGCCAACCTGGGCAACCAGGATGGTGTTTTCACCGACACTGACATTGTGGGCGACATGCACTAGATTATCGGTTTTAACCCCCCGGCCGATAATGGTTTTGCCAAAGGTGGCCCTGTCAATGGTATTGTTGGCACCGATTTCAACATCATTATCGATCTGAACAATGCCAGTGTGCGGAATTTTGTGATGGGACTTGCCGTCAGGGGCATAGCCGAAGCCGTCACTGCCGATCACCGAACCGGAGTGGATGACCACGC
>JASFSK010000150.1:0-9020 GCA_050114455.1 Desulfobacterales bacterium
TTGGAATTTTTTTTGCCTAACAGTTTATCGGTCAGTTTTTTAAACATGGGCAGGCCTCCACAGAAAAACAATATAAAGCCGATCGGTTGTGATTTCTTATCAATCTAACTAGGTCATGAATTTTTTATATTGTCAACAATGAGCTTTTCGAAGATTCGAATGACAGAACGGTTTATTTTGTAATGATTCAATGGTGTTAGTCGACATACCATGGCCAAGATCATGTGCCCGTGATGGTTAACCCCAAAAATGCGGCTGATGCAGGACTTTTGATCCTGCTCGATATAGCAGGTCATCCTGGCAGAACACCGTCGATGAGGTTGAATTTGACAAAGTCGGCAATTATACCTACTCTCATTTAATCAGATTCGTACAATTATTCTTATGATTCAGAGTTTATGGAAGTATTCTGGAGACTATTTTATGTCATTGAAAGATTTATTTCGTTTTCCGGCTTCCCGCCTTTCCCGGCGCATCGCATTTTGGGTTTTTGTCAGTGTTATCGTGATCGAAACACTGATTTTTATTCCTTCATATAAAAACCGGGAAAAGGAACTTCTGGCCCAATTAGAGGCGATTTCTGCAGCGCGGGTCGCGTTGATGATGGAAACCGCCAAACCGGATTCATCGGAAAGAGAGCTTTTTCAATACATAAAAAAACTCCAGGATAACAATATGGTTGTCGGAGGGGTGCTTTACCGATTTGATGGAGAAAAGGTTGGTGCATTCGGCAAAATGCCCGAATTGGTAGTTGACCAGGTAAATCCTGCCGGGGTGACAGCCCATTTGAACGGGGATGGGTCCTACTATGACATTGCCCTCTCACTGTTGGATCATCAGAAAGACTATCGTTTAATTTTACGACATGATTCCTCTTCTGTTAAGCAGCATCTGTTTGCTTATTTCATACGGATTGGCTGGTTGGTGGTGATCATATCTTTCGTCGTTACAATGGGCACGTGGCTGACATTGCGGTGGATTGTCGTTAATCCTGTCCTAAATCTGAGGCAGGATCTCATTAGAGCTGGAGAATCATTGAGCAAAGACAACCAGACACCCGATTTCTATTCAATCAAGGTTCAACGAAACGATGAGTTGGGTGAAGTAATCGGAGCATTTCGTCAAATGTACCGTCAAATATCCGATGCAATAAACGAACGAAAGAAAGCTGAGGAAGCCTTGCGGGAAAGCTTTCAGCAGGTCGAAGCCTACTCGCGGATGCTCAACAACGAGCTGGAGAAAGGCCGGCGTATGCAAATCAATTTCTTGCCGAATGAATTGCTTCAAATGCCGGGTTGGGAAACAGCCGCTTATTTCAAGCCTGCTCGCCAGGTTGCGGGTGATTTCTACGATATCTTCCAGCTTCCCGGCGGCAGCATCGGTTTTGTGGTTGCTGATGTGTGTGACAAAGGGGTCGGGGCTGCATTGTTTATGGCGTTGTTTCGTAGCCTGATACGCGTGTTTTCGGGCCAAACTTACCTGGACGGTTTGCCCCTTACCTGCGGGGATTCCTCCATTGATGAGCCTGTGGATATGGCGCCGGATAGTTCATTTTCCGATCCGATCCATATTCCAGCCCTGAAAGCCGTTAAACTCACCAACAATTACATAGCCTTAAATCACGGTGATCTTGCAATGTTCGCCACTTTATTTTTCGGAATACTGGATCCGGATAGCGGTTCGCTCAGTTATATCAGCGGCGGACATGAGCCTTTATTTATCATAGATTCCGGTGGAGGCGTAAAATCGCATCTTTCCTTCACGGGACCTGCTGTGGGCATCGAGCCGAATATGGAGTTCGAAATTCAACAGGCCAATATGGCGCCCGGTGATATCCTTTTGGGCTACACTGATGGTGTGACCGAAGCCGTTGCATCAGACGGATCCTTTTTCACAACAGATCGTTTAATGTCGATATTGGAAGCGCCAGCACCCACCGCAAAAGAGCTGCTCGATCGAATTGCAAACAATTTGCAGGAGCATGTAGACAGCGCTGATCAGTTTGACGATATCACCATGTTGGCTGTTAGAAGGATTTCCCGATAATTAAATCAATGCAAGGCTCAACGGTTGTTGTGCCATGGCGGGAAAGTAGGAAAATATGAATAATTGGATACCTTTTGTTGACGGAGAATATCTGGTGGATCAGGCCCTGTTACTAGCCGCTGAAGACCGTGCCGTTGCAATTGATGAGGTCATTGTCGAAGTTTATTCCGACCAAAAAGGTCAGCGTCACCTGAGGGGACGGGGACGGGTCCGCAACACATTGATGGTAGAACTCCTTAGAGACAGTGATGAACTGGATCTTTTGCTGGATTTTGGTGGTGAATTCAAATTTCTTCTTAAGGCACCCAACCTTCAAGCCGGCAAGGTGTTCTCACCGGATGTTAAATCAACATTGCAGTTTATACCTACCATTCCTTGGCATCAGATGGATCCATCCGCCTATGAGGCGAAGTTGGCCAAACTCAATATCCTTCCCGATTAAATGACTTGCCAGGATTACTGAACTAGATATGCTGAAACTTAAAGTAACTTCTGGATTTCAATCATTGAATCAAGCTTTTTTTTGAAATGTTTTGACTACCCTACCATGATTTTAGAATTTGGCTTTTTGCCCGACTGTATTCTTCAGAGGTAATCAGGTTTTTTTCGTACATGCGGGCAAGTTCAGTTAGGTCCCGGATTCGGATGTTTTCAGGATCCTCTAACTTTAGGTTTACCTCAGACCTTTGATTTTCAATCGATTTCAGTTCTTTGGATTGACCAAATTTTAGGGATGCAAGGCCCCGGAGAAAGCTGACCTCAAAGCTCCTACCCTGAAAAAAGGAAGAATTTTCAATATCATGGACCATTTTCTTTGCTTTTGATCTGATGTACCGGTATATGATTAGACCAGACAATATGAAAAGACCAATTCCTCCTAAAAAAATCCATAACGTGTGTTGTGCAATACCCCGAAAAAAAATGACGATTAGCACTAAACCGACGATGATTATGAGGTGAAGAAACAAAATAAGGTGAACGATGAGTACCGCTTTGATAATATTCTCACCCTGAGTTTTATTTTTGATTGCCAAGGTCTTGCCTGCCCTCGTATCTTCATATCCATGTGGGTCAGTTGACAACAACTCAACCCTATTTACAGTCCTCCGGTATGTGGCAGGAGAGTCATTGGTCTAGCGTAAACGAATCTACCATTCGCTGGATAGCTTTCGTTTAACTGAGCGCCAATTAGAATTTATTTTAACCACTGCGTCCATGGCGATACCCAAATGGGTTTCCATATATTCCGAATAAATCTGTTTATAAAGCGTTTTGTCCTTGATACCTCTTTTCTGCAATGGCATGTCGGAAACCAGCATGATTGATCCTATTGGTACTTCATAATGGTATGCGACCGAAAATAGGGTTGCCAATTCCATATCGATGGCAAGAATCCTTTGCTTCCTTAAATATCTGATGAATTCTTCGTCAAATTCCCACAGGCGCCTGTCCGTGGTGTATACGATGCCAAAGCGGGGAGTTAAACCGACTTTGCGTACAGCTCCGATGCAATAGAGATTAACCGACGAGGCTGGTATTGCCGGAAACTCGTGCGGCAGGTAATGTCTACTGGTGCCTTCGCCGCGGATGGCGGCCGAAGGAACCAAAAAATCTCCCACTTCAAGAATGTCGTCGATTCCACCGCACATACCAAGCATGATGACGGATTTTAGGTTATCCAGATAGGCAAGGCAGTTGATGATTAAAGCCGCCTGGGGCGAGCCGATACCAAAATCGATCAAGGTACAGTTCATATCCTTTGCATTTACGATTCGGAAGTTTCCTTCTGAATGTTTGCCCTTGGTTTTTTCTTTAAAGCACTTGATATATTGTCTGAAGTTCGTGATCAATACATGATCACAAAAATCCTCCAGTTTGCAGTTGGTATATCTTTCCAATGTTTGTCTAATGTATTCATGTTCCTTGAGCGACATTCAATTTACCTCTAAAAGCCAAAGACATCCATTCTTCGTTTCAGTTTAAGGTCTTGCATGTCCTCTTGCCTGGTTCGATCGTCCATGGAAAAAGAATCTGCCGGTATCGGCGGAAATAACTCCCGTTGCACCTCGTTCACTTTTGCGGCAAGCGGATCGTAATAAAAGGCCAACTTCATTCTGCCCATTTTTTCATAGATCTTTAGCTTTGTCTTTATTTTTTCATATTTCCACCTGTAAATCGTTTGTTGATTTTGGGTCTTCACTATGGTGGTCGGCGATCCAAATCTTTGCGTGAGATGGTTTTTAACCCGATCAAAAACGGCAATGGATTCAACCTCTGCATAGGCAGCAAAGAATTTATCCCTGAAAAAGCCAAGAGTTACCTTTTCTGTATCGAGATCAAATATGGAGTAAGTTATTTGGGGATTGCGGTAGTAGCTGACATCGCCATTTTGAAGAACTTTTTTCAAACCCTTTAAGTCCTTGACATCTGCTCCCCATTTGGTTCCCAAAAAATCTTCCTGCAAATCGGCTGCATAGGAAAACCCGCTGATGAGCAACAAGATTGTGAAAATGGAAATAATTTGTTGAATCCTTATCATTGTCTCTTCCTCTGTTAGATACGGTCTCAAACCGGGTATTGTGATCTTAATGGTTTCATATGAGGCCTAATAGGGATGATATTTGATCCTGAGTTCTTTGAGCTTTTGCAGATATTCTTGCTGATGGGCCAATCCCACTTGATTATCGATATCCATCAATGAAGATTTTATATAAGGTCTTATATCGATGCCTCTGGAATTGAGCTCTTCATCGTTGGCTTTGTCCAGGATGAGAACACAATAGTATATTGTCAAAGTTCTGACATTCGGATTTCGTCTCAACAAATAACTTCTGCCGCCCAGGGTATTTATTATATAGCCTGCATATTCATACATACTTTTAAATGATGGGCGGCCCTGAACAGTGGATTGTCCATGGTCGTCCATGGTAAACCAAAGGTAGAAGGTTCTCATGACCGATTCAATTACTTCAGACTCGTTTTCAAGCATTTGCCTTATGAGAACAACTCTTTTCTTCCCCAGGACCCGATAGAAATGGGCCACATTGCGAACGATATTGTAGAGCGAGGACATTTCACCGGTGACAATCGGCAGTTTAGATGATAGCTTTTCGATTGTGATTTGATATTGACGGAATACTCCTTCTTTAAACTTGAAAGATTGAACATATTCCTGTTCATCCAGATAGCTGAAAAATGCCTTTATTTTTCCTTCAACCTGAGTAAAATCAAAGCTGCTGATTTCTTCTAAATTTTTATCTTCTGATTGAAGACGACCCTGTTTGCCTTTTTCTTGCTCCTCGCCAAATACCTCCGCCAATTTATCTTCCGGGATGTTCAGCCCTTTGATCATCTCCAGCTTTTGAGTGAGAGTGGCGATCTCCTGCCTCATTTGATCTGATTTTTCCTGGCAGATGATCCTCTCCTGACTGATCGTGGCTTCAAGCTTTTTTGCATGCCACCCGGCAAATTTACTGTAAATGAAAAAGGAACTTGCTATAATCACTACCACAGCTACTATTATTTTGGCTGATTTATCCATACTAAATGATATGCCCAAGCTAATCGCCGCCTGACCCTACTGACCCTAATATGAGCCTAAACCAGAGGTCTGAATCGTTCTTACTAACAAAAATGTATGAAAATTCAGGTATTCATCTGGGTCAGCTCCAGTTTGCGGAAAAAGTTGGACCGGTGTTAGAAAAAATAGCTGTTCAGAACTGGTCCAGTTGGATGGTAATAAAGCAGAAATGGCCTAAAAAGGCAATAGTGAATGAGAAAGGCAAGAATGCCAGGAGGTCATTACAAGATCGGAGGCTTTTATGCCTATGGTTTCTCTTTTTTTTTCTTCCCAGAAAAGATAATAAGATTCATCTCGTTTGGTGCATCTGCAAGGTGGTCTGAATAAGAAAATTGCGGACATCCGGCTCCAGAATGACCATTTGTTTTAACCATAAATGTGTGGTTTTCCATAAGTAATGATCGTTCTTCCTGCATGCGTAAATGAGTTGCCATTTCATGAAAATCCGACAAGTTAGGCCTCCAGTGGTATTTATAATTTTTAGGGAACTTTCTGGGTTATGTCTTGATTTTTCACCTGGCACAGCAAGAACCATGCTAAACATTCAATTTACAAAAAATTATAATGATATCATAAGGTTATTAAAGTTTTCCAGAAAATAAGCATCTCATTTAGGAAAAAAAGTACATAAAATATGGGTAAATTGGTTCACAATAGAAATATTGTGCTGAATTTTAGATAGATTGGGCGGTTTAGAATTGCAGGATTTCAGACTTGAAGTTTAGGATGGTAAACGGCAAATTCGGACTTTTTTCAGATTGAGCTATTGGGTACACAAAAAAACTGAAAATTTCAGATCGACTCATCCAGGCTTCGGATTATTTCTGCGACGTTTTCTGGGTTCCTTCCAGCGATGCTTCCCCATATCTTCCACATAACTCACTGCCTGAAGCACTGCGCTTAAGCTGAAGGTCGGCATTTCCTGATTGCTACCGGTATAATTTGAAAGATATTTTTCTGAGCATGAGCGCAGGCCAATACGTCTACTCACAAGATATGCCACAGATTCTGCCTCAATCTCTTCACTGTTAATATTCAGGGCCTCTCTTTCCGGCCACCATGCATAACGATCAATTCCAAGATGACCGCAAAAAATGTGGCCCAGCTCACGGACGAGGGATGAATACTTTTCTTCAAGGCTTTGCGATTTGTTCAGGTGAATTAAATAATTGGTGTATTTTTCAATGTTTAAATTTTCATACTGTTTTCGTAATGCCGGTGTTATTCGATCTGTCACGTCCTTGGCACCTTTGTTCAAGGCATTTTCACAAACTGCAATTCCGTGATGACGGCAGTTTGACTGTGTGTTTAAAAAAATTTTTCCCGACAGCTGGTCGCTGTATTCGACGGGCTTTTGCAGATACTCTGGAACCGAAGGCCCTTCTGTGTCCGTGATATCGAACACAAACCGGATCGGAGCCATGGGTGCCAGGATTACCAGAGGTTTGGATTTCGGCCGTGGGCGTCTGTTGAATTTTTTTGCCCAGGTGCGAGCCGTTGCAACACAACTGGCTGAGGGGGCCTGAATATATAACAAGAGGCCGTTAAAAGCTGAATAGCTGGGAAATCGGGCGATAAAGTCAAGAAGTTCCATATAATCATGGCTGTTGCGTAGCCTCATGACGGCTGCAAACATTTCGTCTATCGGATTGAGTGCAGTCTCCAGGTCGGTAAAATACTTATTCTGTGGAAGATTCAGTGCGTCCAGTGTGCCCTCTGGAAACAGCCTCATTTGCTGGGTCATTATGCGTCATCTCCATAATTACGAATAATTCGAAGGTTTAATAACCTAAATAATTTTACCTCAATTGAGCGGGATTTGTGCAGTTCGTACCGATTAACATAAACTTTTATTGGTAGTCAACGGGTATGTCATCTTCGGTTTCGCAGCTTCGACTTGCCAAAATTCAAAGACGATAATATATTGTTTTTTGAGTAGTCAGGTACGTATCTGAATTTTGCATGGAAATGACTGAGACGCATGAATAGTGCATGAATCAATAGCCGGAGGGTGGGGTCTGGGAAAACCCTGTTGTCAAAAAAGATGATTTTCGATTTTACTCACTATTATTCGCTCTTTCGCATCATGCAAGCTCCAGGCCATAAAAACAAAGATTGGCAAGGATAATACAAGGAGAAGCCTGCCATGGAATTTGAACGATACTATTTGGATTTGTTTGAGATGTTAAACAAGTGTTGTAAAAAAATTGCATCCGGAAACTATGACCAGGCAGACTCTGATCGCTTGTTTGAACTCGCAAAGAAGGGCAGATATCCTGGCATATTGAGTGAGCTGGCCGAATCTTTTGGTATGATGATGGTCAAAGTTGAAGCCAGAGAATTTCGATTAAAACAAATTATAGGCGAACTGGAAGAAGCCGAAGGCAGATTGAAGGATGGGTCGGGGGATTTATCCTAATTCTAAATTCTATCTGAAGTTTGCAAATGAATGCCTCCTGCTTGTATCAGTATAACTCAAAACCGTATTGGCAACTTGACTAAATTTACACGCCACAAGCGCTGACATCGGGAATTTAAAAAGCTGTACCTTTAGCGCGAAGGCATGGCATGCCTGATAGTTGCAATTCTGATCGAGACCGACGGTTTATGTATCGCAACGCCGGGTGATGCTTCTCAGGCTGACAGGGACACTCGCTTACCTTCAATCGTTACGGTCGTCTTGGAATAGGTCAGCTTTTGAATTATCCTGCCCTCCATAAAATGAAGGACATCGACTCCACGCCGGATTTCTCGTTTGCCCTGAGAGCCGGATTCCAAAGATGGCCATTCGAGTTCCCACCGGTAGAGGACCTTTTGTTGTTCCACATCAATAAATGTATCTTCCCCTGAGAAATGAAAACCATTGTGATTTTCAAACCAGGGTCTCCATGCTCTCGAAAGGTTCTCCTTGCCTTGAATTTTTGCGCCGGTCCAGTTCTCAAAAAGGATATCATCATGAAAAAGTCGCATGACTCCCGTCAGGTCGTGTCGGGCCCAAGCTTGGTTCCAATCCGCCAGTCGTTTGACGATATCTGTCCGCGATAATATCATAGAGCACTCCCTTGTGGATCTACTTCATGTTCTCAAAGTAGTGGGCCGTGTGATTTTTGTATTGTTGCGCCACCTCTTTATTGTAGACGACAAACATGTCCGCATCCATCGCAGTGATGTGTCTGTTCGGTCGACTGAAAATCTGAAATGTCCGATTAATGATTTCATCTGCTGAGATGATGTGCTGATTGTAACCGGTTATATAGTGCAGATCGATCCGACGCTCTGATTTGCCCCATGCCAGTGTTCTCAAATAATCCCTGATGTCATCGATTCTTTCCCTCATCGCCTGTGCGGGTGTTTTGGAGAAATCTTGATTAAATGCATTGAAATAGATATTGGC
>JASFSK010000151.1:0-8898 GCA_050114455.1 Desulfobacterales bacterium
CCTTTTTCTTTAAAAATATCATCCACCATCATTTTGACGAAAACCGCAGCGCACTGGCCGGTCAGAAATGCTTCGTGGCTCAAACCCGCTTTTTCAAAGGATTCTACCAAGCCGGGTGCATCAACGTAGCTGTCAATTCTCATAGGGAACCCATCTTTTTGACCGTCGACCCGAACCAGAAATGCCCCTTCTTCTTTGATGACCCCCGCATCTATAATGGCCTTGATTTCTTGTGGGTATTTCGGCGCCGGGGGACAAAGTTGGAGAACCAGGTCCATGGGTACGATGGTCGTGCCTTTGACGGTCACCGGTTCCTGTGAAAGCAATCCCATATTGTAAAGCAGTTCGGATAATTCTACACTTGCCCCGCCGTATTTAAAATCAACATTTTTTACCCCTTTGAGAACTTTATCTGCCAACAGACCCATGGATACAGGCTCGTCATGCTCATGATCGACCAGCCGGACTTCCCCCTCAATCCCCTCAAACCGCATCATGACCGGGCGACTAAAGGGCTTGTCGGTGACGTGTCTACCGTTTTCGTAGCGAAACGTTTGATAGCCCATATCCACCAGGGCCACCTCCGGCGACCACCAGAAGGGCGTAAATCGCTCCGTCCAGACGCCTTCATAAACATAGATGCCGATGCTGTCACAGGAATCCATCTTATCAACGGATTCCCGGACCATCACATTGGCCAAACCGGGCGACGACCCACAGCCAATCATGGCTGTCAATCCTTTTGCTTTAAATTTCTGATGCCACTCGTCAAACATCAATCGATAGCTTTCGACAAAACCGATGGATTCCATCGGTCCGGCCAGGTCGATATAGGACGCGTTGGCAGCCAGGGCTGCTTCCATGACATTCAGGTTGAACTCCAGCGGCAGGCCGTTGACAATCACATGACACCCTTTGGCAGCATCGATCAACTTGCCCAAGGCGCGCGCATCCAACTGTATCGCGGCAGCCTTGCCGAGCTGATTTTTCAAGGCTTCGGCTGCCGCGAAATCATAATCGGCACATATAATCTCGGATACTCCAGGATGTTCGTCTAAACGTTTGGCAATGGTGCTGCCCTGGGCTCCAACTCCGATAATTATAATTTTTTTCATTTTTTTGCTCCTAGTTCTAATTATTGGTAAGTGTTTAGAGGTTCAAAGGTTCCGGGTTCAAAGGTAAAAACATCCAACTGGTTACAGGGTTAGACCCAAACTTTGGGTTGCGATCTAATAGCGTGTGATATTAGACAACCTTTGAACAAGTATACTATCTGTAATCTAGCACCTGAATTCAGGTATAATCTTGACTGTTCTTTTTTTGCAAAAATAAACTAAGCGCCTTTGGATTCCACTTCCACGGCAAGCCAGCGCTTCGACATGAAGCCGGCAATCAGAAGGGCGGTGTAGAAAAGGATATACAATCCAAAAGAAAGCCAGGCTGCATATAGCCCCTTGTTGAAACCCTTGACCAGCAACAGGGTAAGGCCGAGCGTAAATGTCATCACCGGAATGAATTCCGAGAAAAGGGCATAGCGTCCCCAACCATTGTGCGTGAAAATAACCTCGATCGGAAAACCAAGCGTACCGATGAAGAAAAAAACGGCGATAAACCGCAGACCTTTTATTCCGAGCTCAATGGTACCCGGTTCTTGATTGAAAATGCCAACAATGTGTTGCGGAAACACAAAAATGAAAGTGACCAGAAAGGCTCCAATGGCGATCGAGATCAACTCTGCCGCATAGGCATAGCGGGTCGCTTCTTTTCGGTTGCCGACACCAAGGTAGTTTCCGACCAGAATCGAACCGCCTTCGGCGAATCCCTCGATCATCGTTCTGACAAAAATAAATGACATGAACAGTACGTGGGTAACCGCCAGGTAAACCGTACCGAGGCTCTCAATCACTGCTTCGTAAAGCAGAAAAATGGACATGGACACCGACAACTGGGCGATTATGGGGCTGGCGGCCACAAATATGTCGCGCATGAGAATTACCCGCAGCCGGTCGAAGCGAAAACAATGATATTCTTTGGTTGACCTTGCAAACAGTATATATGCGGCCAGAAATGTCGCCCCCATGAATTGTGCCAGAAGGGTTCCGATGGCTGCGCCTTGAATACCCATGGCCGGAAGTCCGAATTTGCCGAAGATGAGGGCATAATTAAAGACGATATTAAGAAGGTTGAGGCTCACCGAGGCCACCATGACCACGCGGGTTAAATTGAGGGCGGCCAGAAAACCGTACATCGCGAAAAAGATGCCCGCAATCGGCATCAGATACTTTATAATTTCGATATAAGAATCCGCCTTCCGGATGAGGTCTTTATTGTCTATCAACAATGCCAAAATCTGGTGAGAAAAAGAGGCAATCCCTATGGCCCCGACACCAGCGACAATCGCCACGATTAAAGCATTATCGAGAACCAAACCGGTCTCATGCCTGAGCTTTGAAAACGCCTCCGGACGGTGTTCCATTGCCGCTTGCTGACGGCCAAAGCGGCGGGCGGTCAGTGCCTGGGTTCCGGGGGCAAATGGCCAGACGATTACCCAAAGAAGCTCTGCAAACATGGTGGCGATGCCGATCGCAGCGAGATGATCCGTTCCCAGGCGTCCCACCATGGCCGAATCCGCAGTGTACATGAAAAATTCAGCGATCAGACCCACCAGCAGCGGAGCGCCGAGAGTGATGACCCTGATAAAGTGTCTAGCTGTTAGTCCCGATTTGAACAATTCAAACAGCCCCTTTCTGTCAAGATAGAATAAGGTCCACAGATCAGAAAAACCGGTCTTTAATTCCATAGTAGGAATAGAGTATCGGCCGAAACCATGCTTTCCCGTTGTATAACGGAGTTGCGCGGAACTTCAGATCGGTGAACGCCGAGTGGGCCTCATGTCCCAGCACCATCTCTGCCAGTTTTTCCCCACAATAGGTAGCCAGCGCAACCCCGTGGCCACAGTAACCTAAGGCATAGTGGCAGCCCTCATGCTGCCCGACATGGGGCAACTTGTCCCGCGTAAAACCGAGTTTTCCCCACCATGCATAATCGATCCTTACATCCTTGAGCTGTGGATAGACCTTCAGCATATGACGATGCATATGTTCGGCGTTTTGTCGCAATGACATGCGCTGGGACTTTGGACGTCCTCCGAACAGCAAGCGTTTGCCGTCCGGTGAAAGCCGGAAGTAATATAGAAATATCTTCGTATCAAATATCATGCGTCCTTTTGGGATCAACGATTGCGCCGTATGCTCCGGTAGTTTTTCGGTTGCGATCATCAAGCTGCGGGTTGAAACCAGTCGTCGTTGGAGCCAGGGTGTCAGGTCACTGGTGTATCCATTGGTGGCAATGATGACATCATCGGCAACTATCTCTCCCCGGCTGGTCCGAACCACAAATTGTCTCGCCCGACGCTCGATATGTTCGGCAGTAACCCCCTCATGAAGTTCAACACCGGATTGATCGGCCAACGAAACCAGGCCGGCAATATAACCTGCGGGCTGAACCCCGGCGCTGACCGGATCGAGCAAGGCCCCGTAGTACAATGTCGACCCGATTTCAGCCGGAAGGTCTTTGGGCGCGATCAATGTTGTCTCATGATTGAAACGCGTTGCCAAATATTCTTGTTCGTGCTTCAGATGTTCGAAGTGGGATGGTTTGAAGGCGGCTTCAAGGTGGCCATAACGATTAAAATGGCAATTGATTTGCCCTTCGGTGACAATACGCTCAACGGTATTGACAGATTCCAGCGCTTCCCTAAAAAGCCGCTTCACCGTTTCGTGACCCAGCTTTTTTTCGCAACTGGCTACGCCTTTGCTCAAACCAGTCAGCGTCATACCGCCGTTGCGTGCGCTGGCTCTGGTTGCCAACTTTTCCTGATCGACCAGAACCACCTGCGCCCCGGCCTGTCGCAGGCGAATGGCAGCTGTGGTCCCGGTGTACCCGCTGCCGACGACCAGAACATCTGTTTTGTGCGGCAGTGATAAACCCGCCCAGCTTTTGGTCAATATCGGCGGGTCGAGCCAATACGGAATTTCTTTTAGTCGACTGAACAACGTCATAATTTTCTCCCTTAATCATGTTCGGCGGCATTGAAGGATTTGTATGGCGACACCGGGAGGTGATTAAATGGCAATAGATATAAATCTCTGATTTACGTGTCGACTTGGAAACAGGCAACCTGATGACCATCTGCGATCTGCTGCATTCGCGGATACTGATCCCGGCATGAATTCGTGCTGCAGGGACAACGCAAATAAAAATTACAGCCGTTGAAGGTGTCGTCCTGCGTCATGGGCACATAACCCTTTATCGGCAGCGCTGGTAGCTCTGCCGTTGGATCGGGATCGGGTACCGCTGATATCAGGGCCCGGGTGTAGGGGTGTCGCGGATTGTGCACAATTTTCTCGGTCGGCCCGATCTCAACAATTTTTCCCAGGTACATGATGGCCAACCGGTCACAAAGGTATCGAGCGGTCACCAAGTCGTGCGTAATGTAGATAAATGAAATGCTGAATTTATCTCGCATGCGTTGCAAGAGATCCAGAATTCCGATCCGGACCGAGACATCCAACATGGAAACCGACTCGTCGGCGATAACAAAGTCGGGCTGCAGCACTAAAACCCTGCCGATGCTTACCCGCTGCAGCTGGCCACCACTGAGCAATGCCGGGTATTTATCCCAAAATTGATCCGCCGGTCTAAGCTCCACTTCTTCGAGTGTTTTGTGGATCAAAGAAGCCACCTTCGGTTTACTGTCAGCCAGATTGTGAATTTTTATGGTTTGATACAGGGTATCGGCAACTGTCCTGCGCGGATTCAACGAGCCGAAGGGATCCTGGAAAATCATCTGCATTTTAGCCCGGTACGCTTTGAAGGCCTTTTTGCTAAGAGATAGTATCTCGCGGTCACGAAAGACAACCTTGCCGTCTGTCGGTTCGGTCAGTCTGAGAATAGTGCGGCTCATCGTCGATTTGCCACATCCGCTTTCACCAACAAATCCGAGTATTTCTTTTTCCCCAAGCGTAAAGTTGATATCATCAACCGCGCGCACATAGGAGCGCTTACCGCTCGAACCGAAGGACGACAGGAGACCCTTGCGGACCGGAAAGTATTTTTTGAGATGTTCTACCCTAAGCAGAGCGTCATTTCTCATTTTTCAGCCAATGCTCATATTTAAAAAAATATGCCTTACTCCTTTTACCTTTGACCTTCAACCTTCTAAAGTCTAGCGGCAAGCATCGAGTATCCAGCATCCTACCCGCCCAAACCAACTTGCTAAATCCATCAACTCCATCAGCTAATCAACCAGATGGCACGCCACAAGATGACCATCCTTTTTAATTACCTTCGGGTCGATGGTCTTGCATTTTTCCATAACATATTCACAGCGCGGCTCGAACCGACATCCTTTCGGTGGCAGAATCAACCGCGGTGGTGCGCCGGGAATACTTTTCAACTTTTTCTTTTCCCCTTTTAGGCTGGGAAACGCCCCGATCAGTGCCTGACTGTATGGGTGTTGGGGATTCTGATACATGGATACGATGTCACCCTGCTCGACGATTTTGCCGGCATACATGACCGCTACCTTGTCACAGGTTTCCGCCACCACCGAAAGGTCGTGGGATATTAGAATGGCGGTCAGATCAAGCTTTTGCTTGAGGCTATTGATCAGCTCCAGAAGCTGCCGTTGAACAATCACATCCAGCCCGGTGGTCGGCTCGTCCAGTATCAGAAACTTCGGATTGCAGGCGGTGGCGATCGCCACCATGGCTCGCTGCTTCATCCCGCCGCTAAATTCATGGGGGTACGATTTAACGCGATTTGCGTTGATGCCGACCAAATCCAGTTGGTTTCTGGCCCGGGTCCAGGCGGTTTCTTTGGAGACATCTTCATGCTGTAATATGGCTTCAATGATTTGCTTGCCGATATTCATGACCGGGTTCAGCGCGTTTTGGGCCTCCTGACGCACAATTGCAATTTCTAGTCCCCTTAACAGCCGCATCTCTTCTTCTGACAACGATACAATATCTCTTTTTTCAAAATAGATCGCCCCATTGACGATGCGGCCCGGTGGTTTGATTAGTCGGATAATCGCCAGCGCCGTCGTGGTTTTTCCGCAACCCGACTCGCCGATCAGTCCAAAGGTTTCATTTTTCTCGATCTTGAAGCTAACACCATCGACGGCCCTGGCAGGACCCTGACGGGTGATGAAGTGCAACTTCAAGTTTTCTACTTCCAATAAAGGCATGTTTTTACATCTCAATATTCCGACTTCTATATACCTTTGGCTTCCCTATATTGGGGTGTCAGCACATCCGTAACCGCCGTGCCCAGCAGACTGAATCCGACGATGAGGATGATGATGCCACCGATCGGGGGGCCGATCCACCAGGGTGATCTGGCCATAACGCCGGACTCGAAGGCAAAATGGAGCATCGATCCCCAGCTGATGCGGGTCGGATCACCGAGTCCGAGGAATGCCAAAACGGCTTCACCATAGATGGCATATGTGATCATCAATACGGCCTGGGCGAACATCAACGGCAAAACATTGGGCATTATTTCACCGAACATCAGCCTCGTGTTGCCGGCACCGATGCAGCGCGCTGCTTCCACATAAGGTCTTTCTTTGATCGAAAGCACTTGAGAACGGACTACGCGGGCCGTCGTCGGCCAGCTCACAATACTGAGAACTAAAATGATGTTCCACAGGTTAGGACCCAGTACGGCCGCCAGAATAATCATCAAGGGCAACACCGGCAGCATCATAAAAAAATCGATAATCTTGACCATTATTTCTTCGATCCAACCGCCATAGTAACCGGCGATTAATCCGATGAGAGTTCCGGTCACAACGGTAACCAAGGCGGTGATCAGCCCGATGGCCAGTGAAACCCGGGAACCAAAAATAATCTGGCTCCAGACGTCACGGCCGAGGTCATCGGTTCCCAGCCAGTGCTGCGTTGAAGGCGCATTCAGGATATCTTCCCGTTTACCGCTTGCCTGTGGGTCAACGGTTCCTAAATACGGCGCAAAAAGGGCCGCAACCAGAACGAATGCGATCAGGAGTGCACCGATCCTTCCCATCGAATGCCCCAACAGCAATCGAAAAAACTGATGCATGGCTTTTAAAAGGGACCAAAGCTTTTTCATTTTACGCCCACCTTGATTCTGGGATCGATAAATCCATAGATCAGATCAATGAACAGGTTGGCCAGCACCACCGAAACGGCAAACAATAAAAATACGCCCTGTAGCAGGGGATAATCACGCTTGACGACCGCGTCATATACCAGCCGACCGGCACCGGGCCAGGAAAAGACGGTTTCAGCCTCGATAACCCCGGCCACGGCGAATCCGAGATTAATGCCGGTCAAGGTCACCACGGGCAATAACGCATTTCTCAAAGCATGGTTTTTTAGCACCCTGGATTCTTTGATGCCCTTGGCCCGGGCGGTGGCGATATAATCCTGGCCCAGGACCTCCATCATGGAGGACCGCGTTAGCAAGACATATTCACCGATGTACCACAAGATGATTGAAAAGCACGGCAGGAACATATGCCAGGCAACATCCGTAATATACTCAAATCCTTCAAAGCCCGAAGCCGGCGTGGCAATTCCGCCAAGGGGGAAAATAGAAAGAAAATAGGCGAATACTAGCAGCAGGATAATCCCCAGGGCAAAGGTGGGTATGGAATACATGGTTAAGGAGGCGGTCAAAAGAAACGTGTCCAGCTTCGTACCATTTCGCCAGCCGGCGATGGCACCCAAGGCCACACCCAGCAGTACTGCTACCACAAGGGCAGTCAACACCAGGGCCAGGGTTGCCGGGATTCGCTCGGCAATGACCTCGGTCACCGGCCGCTTCTGCCAGAAAGAAATGCCCAAATCACCGCGTGAAAGCTGCTTCATATAGGCCACAAACTGGCCCGACAGCGGTTTGTCAATGCCAAATTTCTGCCGCTGCAGCTCCAATGCTTTGGCACTGACCCGCGGATCTTTGAACATCATGCGCACCGGATCGCCCGGTGCGATCCGGAATATCAGAAAATTCACGCACAGGATGGCAAAGATAGTGATCAATGCCGCTATGGCTTTGCGCAATGCGAATCCGGTTAAGTTCAATTTTAAACTCCCGACCGGTCTTGAGCCATCGTATCCCTGAAAATGCCTGTGAGGCGACCGGAAATTCTATTTGAATTTCTGCCGAACGAGCCTAAAGTCTACTTCTTGGGTTTAATGTTAAAAAAGGTCCAGGGATTAATCCAGGTAATGACGCCACCCATGGTTTGAACGTAACCCTCCCATTTGTCAATCCTGACCGGATCGATAATGTCGGGACGCAGCAACAGACCGTAAGGCAGCTCTTCAGAGATCATCTGCTGCATTTCAAAGGAATACTCTTTTCGTTTGGCCATATCCGTCTCGGTCAAGTAAGTGTCCAGCAGTTCATCAAATCTGGGATTATCGTAAAAAGATTGATTCCAGCCTTCACCACCACCACTGTAGCTGCGCGACAATTCCCAAATCCAGTCGGCATTGGGACCCGGTTCTTCTTCTCCGATGGCAAAATCCCATTTGTCTTCAGTCGGTGCGTAAATAAAGGCATAGTATGTGTCCAGATCAAGGGTTTTCAGGGCAATCTCGATTCCGATATCTTTGAGCTGTTCTTTCATTAGGGTCGCCAGTTTGAGCTCCGTGCCCCAATCCGAGGGCACAATTAATTCCAGCACCATATTCTGGCCGGTTTTGGGATCATTGCGGATGCCGTCATTGTCTTTGTCGGCATAGCCGGCACTGTCCAGGAGTTGTTTGGCTTTTTCCGGGCTGAAATCATATTTAGGCAAATTGGGGTTGTAATTTTCCATTTCCGGGTAGATGAAGCTGTCGGCTT
>JASFSK010000152.1:0-8895 GCA_050114455.1 Desulfobacterales bacterium
ACCGATGAGACAAAATTTTCATATCGCAAACTTGTAATGACAACCATAGGAAACTCAAATCATGATGTCAAGCCAAATAATTTGGATTAGATTTTCTTTATATTTTTTAGGTCCCCAAATCAGCCTTACTGTAAAGCCAAATGCAATAATCTCAATCAACATCCGGGCAGTGACAAAAAAGAAAAAAACAGTTGACACATCGCCTGACTATCTTGTAATTACAAGCAGGTGAGTTTAATTCGCCAAGTTGAAGGCTGACAAACATATTATATAGACCCTAAGAGAGCGAAAAAAGCTCAATTGAGTGACAACGAATAACTCCCGAGTAGAGTGAACTTTCGTACAGGTATTCGAATATGCTGTTTTCAATCACACTTTATACGTCTGTGATTATTTGCATTCTGGGGACCCTTTATCGGATATTTCGGTGGTTTACACTAAAGATCGGCCCGGATGCCGCTCCATTTAGCGCGGGAGACAGATTATCCGGGGCCTCTACCGGCATTTTATCCGTTATTTTCAGCCGAAGCATTGTGCGGATCGTCGGCACGTTTTTCACCAGGATAATTTTTCAGGGGCACATTCTAAAAAAGGACCCCTGGCGCTGGCTAATGCATTTTTGCATTTATGCCGGGATGTTACTGCTCGTTTTACTGCATGCGCTCGACGATCATGTTTCGACCCATCTGTTTTCAAACTATGTGCCAACACTAAATCCGTTTCTTTTTTTGAGAAATTTTTTCGGTGCTTTTGTGATACTTGGGATTGTGATGGCCGCATACCGCCGTCTGAATTCAAGAGGGCTGAAAAAACATTCAACCCCCCACGATGGTGTGGCCCTCGCACTGCTGTCAATTGTCCTGTTCACCGGATATTTTCTTGAAGCCGGTCAAATTATTTCGGAACCTATTTTCAACGAGATGATTGAAGATTACGGTGATCCGGAAGACACCAAAGCCGTGGCCGCCTTGCAAAGTTATTGGGCCCAATACTACGGGGTTGTCTTTGCCGTTGAACCTAAATTAGGCGACCCGGATATTCTTGAAGCCGGTGAAGCGGCTAACCTGGAGAGCTGTGTCGACTGCCATGCAAGGCCGACGGCTGCCTTTGTATCCTATCCAATAAGCGAAATACTCAAACCAGCCGCTGTTTGGGCTAACTCGATCCGACTCGATCTGATTGTCTGGCAGATTCATTTTTTGTGCTGCTTTGCGCTGCTGGCGTATTTGCCTTTCAGCAAATTCATTCATATGCTTACCAGCTCGGTCAGTTTGATGATTCGCAGCCTTGAAGACCATCAAACATTGCAGCCGGTCAATCGCATTACGCGGCGTGTCGTCTCCTTGGATGCCTGCATGAACTGCGGCCAATGCAGCCTGCATTGTTCGGTTGAACCCATCAATCGGGTGCTGGGGAACCTGAACATTCTGCCTTCCCACAAACTCGGATCATTAAAAAAATATGTTCAAAAAGGACTGACAACGAATACAAAACTTGCTGAGTTTAATGAGGGCAGCTTTATCTGTACCGAATGTAACCGCTGCACCGAGCTTTGCCCGGCCGGGATAAATTTGCAGGATCTATGGTTGGCATCCAAAGAAGACCTTATGTCGCGTGGTCTCTCGCTGCCCTATCAGCAGGTGCGGAAAGAGGTTGAGAGCGGCCAATTGGATCAACCGGTTCCGACTAAGGCAAAAGCGGCCATGACTGGCTCAGGGCCGTGTTTGATGGATTTTGCCGAGCGCCCGGCATCTTTTTCAGCTTGTATTCAATGCGGAACCTGCACCAATGTTTGCCCGGTGGTGGCCGATTACCAGCAAGATCCCCGGATGTTGGGGTATCTTGATTTTACGCCCCAGCAGATTGTCAACACCTACCGGCTTGGCATTACGCAGTGGGCTTCAAGCTCAAAAATGGCCTGGGATTGTTTTATGTGTTTTAAATGTCAGGAGCAGTGTCCCAAAGAGATCCCGGTTGCTGAAATGATGTATGAACTCAGGAATAAAGGCTATAAAGAACTGAGGCAGGCTTCACCCGTATTGGGCGTTTCGTTGATTGGTTGAATGGTAAACTAGTCGATCAAATTAAAGGGATGCCATCCATATAAATAATCAGTCTCATCAGCCAATCAACCAAATCAACTAAGGAAGATACGATGCCATATAGTTATTTTGCAGGCTGTAAAATTCCGTATTATCTACCGGGATACGGCAGGTCAACACTCGCTCTGCTAAACAGATTCGGCATTGAGCTGCCGGATCTGGAATTTAATTGCTGCGGCTACCCGGTGCGTGATATTGATTTTCAATCGTTTCTGCTTGCCGGTGCCCGGAATTTAGCCCTTGCAGAGCTCAATAACACCGATATTTTAACACCTTGCAAGTGCTGTTTTGGTAGTCTGAAGTTTGTTGAACATTATTTAAAACAACGCCAGCCCATCCGCAACCAAATCAATGCACTACTGCAACCAGAAGGATTGCGGTGGGAGGGGCGCGTCGAAGTCAGGCATTTGCTGTCGGTTCTGCACCAGGATGTCGGAGTTGAAGCACTGGGCACTGCCGTCATTCGTCCGTTGGATGGATTAAAAGTGGCCGTCCATACCGGCTGTCATGCATTGCGACCCGGCAATGTGACCCGGTATGACAACCCGCTGGTTCCGGCAATTTTTGATGAACTAGTGGGTCTGACAGGTGCCGAAAGTGTTTTTTGGTCCATGAGCAATGAGTGCTGTGGGAACCCGCAATGGGACAAAAACCAGAAGCTTGCCCTCAAGCAGATGCAAAGAAAATTGATGAATGCCAAACTGGCCGGTGCTGACTATATCTGCACCGCATGTACCTACTGCCAGATACAGTTTGAACAAAAGAGCCAATCCGATCTTATCCCGCAATTTGAAGATGAGATGATACCAGCCATCCTCATATCACAGCTAGTCGGATTGAGTCTTGGAATCGAAGAGGAGACTCTCGGTCTCGGAGACGAAATGCTGCAGAAGCTTTTGGCTCATGCCGGTACCATGTAACATTTGACTTTTATTTGAAAGTTGAAATAAATAGGAAGGCTTATGGCTTTCATATTTTCACCGCCCGCAGCGCTCGAGTCGCCGAGAACGCAAAGCTGATTTGGCTTTTCACTAGTAATAAGTATCAAAACGACCACTATCAACTAACAACAAAGGAGGATAAAAAATGCCAGATGTTGATGATTTGAAAGAAGGTAAAAAGTATTACTCGGATACGCCCCAAAAATCAGAAGGGTTCTTTTTAAAGGGCTCCAATTCCCTGGAATGGGGCATGAAAGACCGGCTGGCCCGTATATTCAATCCGGTGTCGGGCAACACCGTGATGTTGGCTTTTGACCATGGTTACCTCATGGGGCCGACATCCGGACTCGAACGCATGGATTTGACGATCGTGCCCCTGGTCGAACATGCCGACTGCATTATGTGCACCCGCGGCGCTTTGCGCACCGTTATCCCGCCGACTGCGGGCAAACCCGTTTCATTGCGTTATTCTTCCGGGACGACCGTCCTGACAGAATTAAACGATGAGTGCCTGATGGACATCGAAGAGGCCGTTCGACTGAACGCGTCCCTGCTGGCAGTCATGGTGGCGGTTGGCGATCGTTTTGAAGCAACCACCATTCGAAACCTGACCCGCACAGTTGATCTTGGAACCAGATTCGGAATTCCAACCTTGGGCGTCACCGCAGTCGGCAAAGAAATGGCGCGCGACGCACGCTACCTTTCTATGGCTTCACGCGTTTGTGCCGAAAACGGTGCCCATGTGGTTAAGACCTATTTCTGCGATGATTTTGAGAAAGTCACCTCTACCTGTCCGGTGCCGATTGTGCTTGCCGGCGGCAAGAAGTTGCCCGAATTGGACGCCCTGACCATGGCCTACAATGCAATCGATCAGGGCGCCAACGGCGTCGACATGGGTCGCAATATTTTCCAGGCCGGCGATCCGATTGCGATGATCCAGGCGGTAAAGGCCGTTGTTCACGATCGGGAGACTCCGGAAAAAGCCTTTGATTTGTACAACACCTTAAAGGAAGAACAGAAATAAAAAGCGAATTGTCAGCCATCATTAAGTGGTCTCAATGCCCCATCTACTCGACCCCCGGAACGGTATTGAAACCACTTATGTGAGACCATGATTTTCAAAATTTGGAGGGACAATACATGAAAGCAATCGGCTTCTATCAATACTTGCCGGTGGAAGATCCCGAAAGTTTAGTGAAAGTTGAAGTGCCTACTCCGGAACCTGATCGCAGAGATTTGCTGGTGCGGGTCGAGGCGGTGTCCGTCAATCCGGTAGACGTTAAAGTGCGGTCGCGGCTGAATACAGTTGAGAAACAACCAAAAATAATCGGTTGGGATGCGGCCGGTGTGGTTGAAGGCACCGGCAGTGAAGTGTCCTTGTTTAAGAAAGGCGATCATGTATTTTACGCCGGAGATATCACTCGACCGGGCTGCAACAGTCAATACCACGTGGTGGACGAACGGATCGTGGGGTGCAAGCCGACATCACTTTCATTCGAACAGTCAGCTGCGATGCCGTTGACCACGATTACCGCCTGGGAAGCACTCTTTGACAGGCTGGGTGTTGAAAAAGATGCCTCAGCAGTATCTGGCGAGAAATCGGTGCTTGTCATCGGCGGTGCCGGCGGGGTCGGTTCGATTGCCATTCAACTGGCAAAAAAAGTAGCGGGCTGCAAGGTTATCGCCACCGCCTCAAGGGATGCGACGGCCGAGTGGTGCCGCAAATTCGGTGCTGACGAAACCATCAATCATCATGGGTCCTTTGCCGAAGAATTCAAGCGGATCAGCGCCGATGAAGTTGACTACATTCTTTGCTTTAACAGTACCGAAAAGCACATTCAAAACATGGCTGATGTCATCAAGCCCCAGGGTAAAATCTGCACGATCGTCGAAACCAAAGACAACCAACCGATAAATATCAATGCATTCCAGGCTAAAAGTGTTGGTTTCATGTGGGAGCTGATGTTTACGAGACCGATGTTCAAAACACCGGACATGCAGGCCCAGCATGATCTGCTCTGCGAAACGGCACGATTGCTTGATGACGGCCTTCTCAAGACTACCATGGCAGAACACTACGGACCGTTGACACCGGAAAATTTACGCAAAGCGCATGGGAAAATCGAGTCTGGCAGCATGATCGGCAAGCTAGTCCTATCCGGAATCGCTTAGGTGGAAAGAATTATTATTATGCCAACCCAAACTTCAAGAAATGGATTCTGTTATTAATTTTCAGGAACCAAAATCAGAAACGATGATCAACCGGGAGGCGGACACGCCGCTCTGGATGCAGCTGAAATCGATTTTGCAGGGCCAAATCCAAAGCGGAAAACTCTTGCCGGATTCGCGGCTTTATTCGGAACATGAACTGTGCCGGATGTACGGCGTTTCGCGGACCGTCGTGCGGGAGGCTCTGAGCGAATTGGTGCACGATCGATTTATTTATCGCATTCAGGGCAAAGGAACGTTTATATCCGGTCGCAAGGAAGAGCAGGATTACGCCGGTTCCAATATCGGGTTTTCCGGTGAAATGATCGGCAAGGGGCGAGAATTGATGACAAAAATCCTCAAGCAGACCCTGGCCAAACCAAATTCTCGGGAAAAGAGGATGCTGCGACTGGATACCGATCAATTCGTCGTTAAAATCCGTCGATTGATGATGATCGACGATCAGGCCCGGCTGCTGGTTGATATGTCGTTTCCGGCCCATCTTGTCAGCGGTTTCGAAAATGTCAGCCTCGGCAATAAATCCATTTATGATGTTCTGAAAAGACGCTACGGGTTGGTGCCTGCATCCTCCGAGCGTTGGATTGAAGCCATCCTGCCAACCGCAGAGCAGGCGACCGTACTGGGCATTTCTTCAGATATCCCGCTGCTCGGAATCGAGTCGTGTGCCTATCTCGCAGACGGCCGCGCCTTCGAATACTACTATGGCTACCACCGCAGCGACATCAGCCGACTGCATTTTTCTTTCCGGTAAGGTCCTTCTAATTTCATAAGTGTCAGGTAACGCCTACGGCGCAACCTGACCTACAAGGTTCTTAAGTTATGCTATCCGAAGCTAACCACCACGGCCGTGATAAACATCGGCTGATCCCTGGTTTCATAACGCCGAAAGTGGGTCAGTGATTGTCCGCAAGATCCTCATCATTGTGTAGGTCAGGGTGCGAGCGAAGTGAGCCCCCTGACATATCATTTTTTCACTTGACAATATGATCGCGATCGATTTAGTTTGCATACGAAATAATTCATCATTATGAAAACCTACGACGATTGCATCATATTTCTGCTTGCCAAGGCTTACCAGAAAGCCCATGGCAACTTCAAAAAACGTCTGCATACCTGCGGTCTGACACCCATTCAACATTTAATTCTTGAAGCTTTGTGGCGCAAAGACGGAATATCAGCCAGTGATATCGGCAAGAAGCTGGTCCTGGATGGTGCAACGCTTTCCGGTGTGCTGGATCGAATGGCCGCCGGTGGATGGGTTTTAAAAGAATCTGATGCAGAGGACAAACGCGTACTGCGGATTTTTTTAACCGCAAAAAGCAAATCGCTTCGGTCCAAACTCTCGCAAGCCAGAAATCAAACCAACGAAGAATTGTTGAAACCCTTTACGTTGGAGGAGAAGGTGCTGTTGAAACGGTTTTTGAGGGATATGCAGAGATAGGTTAAATTTTGTATACGAATAAAATTTAAAGGTCGGGAGGAAACATGGGCGCATGGCATAAAACAGGCTGTGTACTGTGTGCACAGAATTGCGGTATTGACGTATTTGTTGAAAATAACCGGATGACCAAAGTAAAGCCGGACAAATCAAATCCGCGCAGCCAGGGATATGCCTGCCGGAAGGGGCTTAATGTCATATATCATCAGTATCCGAAAGACCGTTTGACCGAGCCATTAAAACGGGTAGGCGACCAGTTCAAACCCATCTCATGGGATCAGGCCATCGATGAAATTGCAGTCAAGATACAAAAATTGGTGGACTCACACGGTCCGCGCTGCCTGGCGTACATGGGAGGCAGCTCCCAGGGGGGACATATGGAGGCGGCCTTCGGTTTGGGTCTCCTCAGGGCCATGGGTTCCCAGTATTACTATTCTTCTGCCGGCCAGGAATTCTGTGGTGACTGGTGGGTGACCGGACGCCTGTTTGGCAAACAGTACAATATCGCCGGTCCCGATGAGCACGCAACGGAGATGCTGGTCGCTTGGGGCTGGAACGGTGTGCAAAGCCACCAGATGCCCCGGGCGCCAAAAGTGCTCAAGGAAATATCCAAAGATCCGAACCGACTCCTCGTGGCGGTCGACCCGCGCAAAAGCGAAACCGCCACAATTGCCGATATCCATCTAGCGGTACACCCCGGTACCGATGCCTTGCTGGCAAAGGCGATGATTGCCATTATCTTGAGCGAAAACTGGCAGGCAAAAGACTACATCGACATGTATGTCGAGGGTTGGGATGAAATCCGTTCATGGTTTGAGACCTTCGATGCCCAAAGGGCCGCTGACGTTTGTGAGGTTGACTATCAGCAGCTTTGGGAGCTTTGCCGATTGATGAGCACCCGGCGCTGGAGCGTACACACTGATCTGGGGGTTTACATGGGCCGTCATAGCACGCTGAATTCATATCTCATCCATATTTTGGGAGCGGTCTGCGGCATCTATGGCCGAAGGGGTGGCAATGTGATTCCGGGCATGGTGATGCCTATGGGGTTTCACGCCGACGAGCGCGATCCCAAAATTTGGCGCACCGTGACCACGGATCTACCGCCGGCGGCGGCCGGATCGTTTCCGCCGGGCGCCATGCCGGAAGAAATCCTCAGCGACCATCCGGAACGTCTGCGAGCCGTTCTTGTCAGTGCTTGCAACCCCCTGCGTGCCTATCCAGATACGACGGCTTTCGAAAAAGCTTTCGCCAAACTCGACCTTCTGGTGGTCAATGACATTGTTATGAGCGAAACCGCCAGGTCGGCCCAGTATGTTCTGCCCTGCCGTACGTTTTACGAGGCCTGGGACGCCACTTTTTTCCCCTGGACTTACCCGGGAGTTTATTTTCAGATTCGAAGGCCGATCGTGGATGCGCCTGATCAATGCCGGGAGGCCGCCCAGATTCATACCTTGCTGGCAGATAGGCTGGGAATCATTCCACCAATTTCCGATCCAGTCCGACAGGCGACCGAGGCTGACCGCCTGAACTTCGGGGCCAAATTGATGGAATGGGCGGCAGCGGAATCCAGGGCCATGTCAAGCATGCCTTTTGTGCTGGCCCAAACATTGGGAAAGAAGTGGGACAGTGCTGCGAAGGCCGGCTTGTGGGGCATGTTGATGACGGCGCCCAAAGTTTTTCGAGAAAATGCGGTGCGGGCCGGTTTTGAACCCGGTATCGACCTGGGCGACCGTATTTTTCAGGCACTTCTGGATGCCCCCCAGGGAGTGTGGGTTGGCGAGGCGGATGTGGAAAACCCCATGGACAGCATCAAAACGCCTTCGGGCAAAATCGAGGTTTATATTCCCGAGTTGGAGGAACAGGCAATGATGATTGACGCCGACAGTGAGGCCGTCGGGCTGCAGATGCCGGCGGAATTCCCGCTGATCCTCAACGCCGGTCGGCACATGAAGACCAATGCCAACACCCTGATGCGAAATCCGGATTGGAATCAAGGCAGGCGTGCCTGTACTGTTTCGATCAACCCAGAGGAAGCCGAGAACCTGGGGTTGAATGATGGCCAGCAGGTGAGGGTGACCACCGAAGCAGGCAGTGAGGTGGGTGAGCTGCAGGTGAGCGAACAGGTCCGCCGTGGCATGGTCTTGATTCCCCATGGTTTCGGATTGCTTTATGATGATAAGGT
>JASFSK010000153.1:0-8804 GCA_050114455.1 Desulfobacterales bacterium
AAAAAAAATTAAAAGGCTCTGGTGGTGAACGCTGAAGCTGGGAACACTTACCATAAATCAATAGCACCTCCTTTAGGCCTGGCCTGGACCATCTGGGGATGGGGTGCCGCCTTTTACCTTGTCGGCTTCTTTCTGCGGGTTACCCCGGCCGTTATGACTGCCGAGCTCATGCAGGCGTTTGACATCAGTGCCGCGGCCCTGGGTAATTTATCGGCTTTCTATTATTACAGTTATGTGGCCATGCAGATACCCACCGGGATTCTGTCGGATGTCTGGGGCCCGCGCCGCCTTCTGACAGCCGGTGCTTTTGTCGCCGGAACCGGCACGTTGATGTTTGCCCTCGCGCCGGGTATTTGGTGGGCCTACCTCGGCAGATTCCTGATCGGCGGCTCGGTGGCGGTCGCATTTGTGGGCACATTGAAATTGGCTGGGGAATGGTTTCCAGCCAGATATTTTTCCACCGTTTCGGGTGTCGCCCTGTTTTTCGGCATTATCGGCGCGGTATCCGCAGGGTCACCGCTGAGGTTGTCCGTTATCGCTTTTGGCTGGCGCAATACCATGCTGTTTTCCGCTGTCGGCACGTTCGTAATCTGCGCGGGAGTCTGGATGATGGTCAGGGACCATCCCTCTCAGAAAGGGTATGCCGGTTTTATCGATGCCGCTCCCAGAGCGAAAGACAAATCGCAGGGATGGATGATCTCGGGTCTCTACGAGGTGTTGCGGTATCCGAACACCTGGCTGTTGTTTACAATACCAGGCGGCATCGTCGGATGCGTCCTGACCTTCGGCGGGTTGTGGGGGGTTCCCTACCTAAGCGCCCACCACGGCCTGTCCACCACACGGGCGGCCGCGCTGAACTCAGCCATGCTGGTGGCCTGGGCGGTCGGAGGGCCCGTTTTCGGGGCGCTTTCGGATCGGATCGGACGCCGCAAACCGCTTTATTTTGTGGGATGCGGGTTGTCGGTGATCGGTTGGGCGGTCATTTTGTTCTGGTCGGATTTGCCGGTGCCATTGCTTGTCTTCGCGCTGCTGGCTGCCGGCTTTACCTCAGGGTGTATGATCGTCAGTTTCGCGTTTGCCAAGGAATCCGTGCCCGGCCACCTGGCCGGCACGGTAAACGGTGTCGTCAACATGGGCATCATGCTGGGCCCCACGCTGCTTCAACCTGCCGTTGGCTGGATGCTGGATCGCAACTGGAACGGCGAACTGGTCGATGGCATGCGAGTTTACAGTATTGCGGCCTACCACGCCGGCTTCATGCTGATGATTGTGTGGGCCGCCTTGTCGTTCGTCCTGCTGTTTTTTACCCGGGAAACCTATTGCCGGCAACGGAAGTAGATACCTGGGGCCGGAGAATATGATCTGACCTCCCACTGAAAAGGATCAGGTCTGGATAGTAAAATAAAAAAGGAACACTCATATGAAAGAATTCACCCGGGAACAGATTTCTGTCCTGACTGCCTTTGTGGAACCCGATCGGTTTTCGACCGGTCAATCCAACCGGGAACTGCATTTACACGATATTTCACCCCACCTCGGGACCCTGCCGGCCGGCATTATTTGGCCGGTCACAACCGAAGAAGTCTCTGCAATCCTTTCCTGGTGTTACAATAATGATGTCCCGCTAACGCCCTGGGGAGCCGGGACCAGCACGGAGGGCAATCCGGTTCCCACCCGCGGCGGCCTGGTCATCGATATGAGCCGGATGGATAAAATCCTTGATATTCGACCAGGTGACCTTCAGGTAGATGTCCAGCCCGGAGTGCTTCGCAAGGAGTTGAATCGTAGGGCGGGCCGCCACGGCCTGTTTTTCCCGCCGGATCCGGGCGCCGATGCCACCATTGGCGGAATGGTTGCCAACAATGCCTCCGGTGTACAGACAGTTAAATACGGCGCTACCAAGGATTATGTCATGAAACTAACGACGGTTCTTCCGCAAGGCAAAGTCATTCAGACCGGCTGTAAGGCCCACAAATCCTCCTCCGGCTATGATCTGACGCGTCTGTTTGTTGGATCAGAGGGAACCTTGGGTATTGTGACGGAAGCAACCCTCAAGCTGAGCGGCATACCGCCCTACCGTTTGGCAGCAACCATTACCTTTGAGGACCTTGAAAGCGCATCCAAAGCGGTCGCAGTTATGATGGGATCCGGCCTGGAACCCGCCGCCCTTGAGCTGCTACCCCCGGTACTGATTAACCTCATGAACCGCAAAAAAAACTTGAATATTCCGGAAATGCCATCTCTTTTCTGTGAATTCCACGGGATCAGTCAAACAACCTTGCAGGAAACTGCCGATCTCACAAAAGAGTTGTGTGAGACATGCGGCGCCATTGATATCAAATTTGGTATCACTGAAAAGGATCGCAATGAGCTGTGGCGCGCCAGACATGAAGCCTGGGAAACCATCCACCAAGCACACCCCGGCAAAGAGACCCTTATTGTTGATGCTGCGGTGCCGATCTCTTGCTATCCTCAAATGGTCGTTTTTTCACAAAATTTAGTGGAAGAAGCCCATGTTAATGGCTATGTTTTCGGCCATGCCGGCGATGGCAATCTGCATGTCGTCATGGCTGGCGACCCAACCGTTGAAAGCGAATGGACAACCTTAGAACGGATCAATTACGTCATCGTCGAAAAAGCCGTTGAGCTTGGCGGCACATGCACCGGCGAACATGGCGTCGGCATCGGAAAACGAAAATTTATGGAGCTGGAGCATGGTGAAAGCTACCAGCTCATGCACGAAATTAAAAAACTCATCGATCCAAAGGGCCTCATGAATCCAGGAAAAATATTTTAATAGCTAATACGGAGGCCGCGTGACCGGTTAAGTAAATGTTTCGAGATTCTTTTGCGTATCATCCGAATGGCAATTCTGAGTCTATCGGAAAAAGTCAGCCACATTTTAATTTTGACCTGTTTAGATTTAAATTATTTTTGTGGATGTTGAAATGCATTAGGATCTTAAAACTCTTAACCAGCAAGTAGGCAGTATAGAACACCGTGATGAGGAGCCAAATTTTGTATTTGTGCCAGATGATTCTCATGATTAGCGTCCATTCAGTATCTATGCATCAGGGATTTCAAGTCTAATTTCCGTGTATCCTCTCCTTTACCTTTGCGATTCGATTCCGCGTCTATTTCCTTTTCCGATGATTTGCTGAATCAAGCGAAATTTTGCAGTTCTTGTCCTTAAAGCCAGATGTTACAACAACTATGCCAGATCAGTCGCCTATGGTCTTTAATGATTGAATCTATATAGTTAGGTGATAATCGAGTCGCAAATTGGGAGTCAAATGGAGGGGATGAATAATGTAGAATAGGTATTTTTGTTCACAATTTAGATACTAAATACCATAATTACAACGCGAAACCCGTTTCCTCATGAAACAAATTCTATACACGCAAGCAGTAAACTTCGGTGGGCAATAAACTGAGGGATAATTTTGTGATAGAGTAATGCTAATTATTGCTTTCCTTTTTCAACTGTTGAATCTTGGTGGAGATTTTCTCGGCTTTACGAAGATTCTCTTCGACCCGCTTATAATGAGGATCCAAATTTTTTACCAGTTGCCATTCACTGATTGCTTTTTCAAGTTTTTCTTCTCCAAAATATCGGATCCCCAGTTGATAATGAAGTTCCTTGTAAGCCTCTTCACATTGTTTGATCAACGGCAGACATTGCAAACAATCGGTCCTGAAGTTCATACAGGCCTGCAACTGCTTATCTGCAGCAGGGTATTGCTTTTCCTTTAAAAAGTCTTGCGCGCTGCTTAAATGGGCCTGAAATAGATATTCCTGGGTCTTGTAGTCTTGGGGATCTGCATTGACGACTTTTTTAAATTCTATCACCGCTTCATCATATTTTTTCTCATGAAACAGTTCGAGACCAGCATCTCGATAGTTGGCCACCATGTTTTCAAAGGCCTTATTGTCGACCTGTGCCGCTTCGGATTGTCGTTCTTGCTGGTTTTCCCAATTGCGAATCGACAATTGGTTATCCATGGCCTGGCGGTCTGTTGAGATTTCAGGAGTACCCTCCGGTACCAGAAACGGCACGCCTTCAATCTCAGGTATTTTAAGCCCTGTTCCAACTTGAATGGAAGTGGCGTCTGGCAAATCATTAAATCTGGCAATGGTCTGAAAATGTTTGGTGTCATTGTAATAGTTTCTGGATATGATGCTGATTGTCTCACCTTTCTTAACTGTATGTATAATGTAGCGCTTCGTTTTTATCTGGGCTCGTGGCTTCAGCTTTGTTAAGGCGCCCTTGTGCTGAGGCCAATATCTTAGCGCCGCTAAGAACTGCTGCTGTGCATATTTATATTTTCCTTGGGATTGATACCTAACGCCTTTTCGATAATGCGATTCAGCCGCGCTAAGCCGTTTCGCATCCACGCGCTTCAAACTGTCGGCTGCTTGCTTGTTTTGGGGCTCAATCGTGAGGGCGAGTTTGTAATAGCGGGCGGCATCAACCCAATTTCCGGCAGCTTCACTTGCACGGCCCTGGGATAGATAGCCCTTTGCGACTGCATTAGGAGATTGCAGTTGTCTCTCGATGATGGCACAACCGAGTAGAACCGTCACGACAAGTATCAGATGTAACATATTTCGAATTGAACCGCACATTGGACTACCTTAGTGAAATGGGGTGAAGTATTTGAATTCTATCCTTGAAATACGCCATATTCTCTTCTAAAATTTGACTGCGTTTAAGTGTCAACGGGTTCGCAACAAAAGAATTGCCGCCATATCGGATGGTCAGTCCTAATTTATACCCGGCTTTGGGAAACAGATCTAAAACCTGCTGATTATAATTCCCGTATGGGTATGCAAAAAATTGGGTGTCCTGGTTAAGTTCCCGGTCGATGATTTTCTTGGATTGGATTAATTCATTTGTGATTCTATTCCGAAAGGTTTGATCATTTTCAAATGGTAGTTTCTTTGTAAGGTCGGCGTGCGAAAGGGAATGAGAACCGATCTCAAATCCGGCCGCTTTCAACTTTCTGAGTTGATTCCAGGTTAAGGCATTGCTGGACGCTTCAATAAAATCAGTATATATGAACAATGATGCCGTGTAGTCGTATCGCTTCAGAAGCGGATAGGCAAACTCGTAAATTGATCGGTAGCCGTCATCCAAGGTGATGATAACTGATTTGGAGGGAATGGCGGTTTCGTAATTAAGGAATTTTATCAGATCTCTGAGCTGGATCGTGTGGTACCCGTTATTCTTAAGATATTCCAATTGCTTGGCAAATATTCTTTCAGAAATGCATAGATTGGACCTGCAGGTTTTACCAAAACGATGATAGCAAAGTATGGGCACAATCTGAATGCCGTCCTCATAAAGACCGCCGACATTTTCTTCTTTCAGTGGAATAACGACAGCCTGCCCCCTTCTAAACGAACCGGATGGATTATTATCTTCTATCAACCATGCTTTAGCGGCATCTCCTAAAAGCTTTTTAGCCAGGGTATTCGAATTTTCGTTTCCGCCGGCCATATAAACCATATAATCCTGCGATCGAAAGATTTCAGGCCTGCCTGCTATGCCCTCCATTACTGTGGAGCAGGCGTTTAGGACCATCATTATGCTGATAAAAAAGCAAATCAAAACCCAGATCTTCCCTCCGATGCGCCATCCTTCATATATCTTCATGATGCTCCCTCTCGATAACATATCAAAACTGATTATCACCTGAATTCTCAGGAATTCAGGAATCATCACATAGACGATTACATGATTTTTATGACAATCAGCGTTAGATCGTCTAGAATGTCTCGTCCTTGCCGGAAATGGTTCAGATCGGCGATGATGGCATCGAGAATTTCCTCGGCCGTACCATTCTTTGTTTTTCTGATAGTATCGAGTACCGGTTCCTTGCCGTACATTTCATTTTGTGAATTCAGGGTTTCATGGATTCCATCTGTGCTGATAACAATAACCTGGTCTTTTTCAAGCCCGGTCTTCTCATTTTCCTCATAGTGCCAGTCAGGGACGACTCCGATGGGTATACCCGCCGGTCCCCGGAGTTCTTCAAAGTTATCGGACTTTGGGTCATAAATTATGGCCGGATCGTGTCCGGCACGAATCCATTTAAGGCTTTTAGTGTTTGTGTCGATGACCGTATAAACCAACGTCATGAAACTATTTGATTCCATAGCATCTGCACACAACAGCACATTTATGTCGGTGATAATCTCGGTAAGGCTGCCCGGAAGAAAAGAACGCTGGCGAATGAACGCCCTGGCGGTGGCCATTAGCAGGGCGGACGGGATACCATGACCGGAAATATCCCCTAATATGACCCCAATTTTCTCACTGTCGTCGTCTTTGAGCTTTAGAAAATCATAATAATCCCCACCGGTTTCGTCACAATAGACACTTTTACCCGCGATATCCAAACCCTTAACCTTGGGGTTGACTTTGGGCAGTAGATTCTGTTGGACCTCCATGGCAAGTTCAAGAGATTGGCGCATCTGGTTGCGTTCCCTAAGTCCTTCAGCCATTTGATTAAACGCCAAGCCCAGATCGCCAAGTTCATCGTTACGCGAAATGTTTACGCGATGCTCTAAATTCCCGGAACTGATCGCCTGGGTTCCCTGATTCAATTCTTTAATCGGTTTTGAGAAATATAGACTGAGAACAAAGCTGAGAAGAACGCCCAACAAAGTAATAATTATAGTTAATATCGAAATAAAACGTTTTGCACTCTCAATATTTTCGACAATGACATGCTGTGAGATCGCCAGCCCGACAGTGCCGACCCGGATGTTTTGATAGGTGATCGGTTTTTCGAAGAAAAGAATTTCAGCACCGCCTTGAATTAAAACTGATACATTTAATTTTCCGTTTTCTGGAGAAGTTTTGGAAGCAGGGGAAGGTAAATATTTAGAATTAACCTTGTCTGGATCACTATGTGCCTTTATCACATTTTTGGAATCAGCGATAAAGGCATAGAGGACCTGATCTTCGGCTGTAACATTCTTTATAAGTTGAAAAAGGGTTAGCTCTTCATCTGCTAATAGTTTGTCCGGGGCTTGCTCAGATGTAATACGAACCAGACTTTCGCCCAATGCGATTAACTGATCCCGAAATTGGACCCGCTGTTTTTCCAGCATAAAAAAGCTGCTTACAGAAATTACGACGATAATGATGAGGGCGGATAGGGTGATAAACTTTAGAAAAATCGGTATTTTAAGAAATTTTCGTCGATTGTGTCCAGATCTGCGTTCAATACCGGAAGGGGCGCCCTGACTTTTAGTTCTGCGATCTTTTAGGACACGCCGTTCTGGTTTTTGTTTTCTGCTAAAAAAAAAAGTTCTGACAGGCATTGAGACATCATCCTGTTCCAATATTAGGATTTAGGCGCAGGTTTTCTCTCAGTGAATTATAGTTGAGCAGGTATTATAAATTATGATAAAGTTTGGAGAGAATATCTTATGCCCTTATCAGATATGTGTCAACCTTTGCATCTGGTCTGTCAGGGTGAGCGCATGGGTGATTTACGGCCTTAAGATCGACGATACTTCGAAGCGGTTGCACGACAGGTTGATGGTAATCAGCGCCTATGAATCGAGAGCCAATCTAATTGATCCGGCCGCAATTAATCACGCCCGTTATCCAATTTACGTTCGTCATACTCAAAGAAATCCAATGGGATGATGAAGCATATTTCAGACGAAAGATCACAAAAAAAGCAGGGTCAGATCTAGATCTGACCCTGCCTTTACCTGCCTCTGGTTTAGGATTGATTCAAGGCTTTTGCGAATTCGCTTGGGCCTTCACCTGTATTTGGCGAGGAGTCGCACGAATTTATAAGGTACGCTCATGTGTTAGCAATGTTTGTAACACATGCAAATCAAAAGTCTGAATTTTTAAGGTTTCCGGTTTAATCCCTATGAGATGTTAAACACGAAAGTTTCATCATTTCTTAAGCTTCCGCCTTCCCAAACCAATAAATCCAACGATGCCGGCACCCAGCAAAAGTATAACAACGTCTTCGGGGACTGGTAACCCACTGATAGAAAAGATACTCAAACTAAAAGCACCTGCATTCTCAGTCAATATATAGAAGGGGAGAAGACCAAGCACGAAATAAAGTATTTTCAATTTCATTTAACCTCTGTTATTGTTTTCTTAGAATCAGCTCAACTTAGTATCATGGAAAGAAATTCGTTAGAACTTTTGTTCTGCAAGATTCATACAAATTAACAACGACCACTAAAAAAAATATTTATTTATATATATTACAAATAGTTATGTAATTAATAGAGATATTGTCCGCGTCGGTTTATGAATTTTATTACACATTTATTATGTAATTGATTTCATAGTCAGAAGAAAGCTATGTATTTTATTGGACAATTCGGTCGGAATCTGATGCTGGACTATAAAAATGTATCCGAATTCATACAATCATTGTAGAGACCAACGGCCACCACAAAAACTCGGGTTATGAAGACATCCCCTGGAAGGGTCCGGAACTCCGCACTGATAGTAAGCTGACTTGAGTTCAGCTATTTCGAGTATAGCATTCTTTAAGTCTGCCGATATAAAAAAGGACACCTAACTTAAAGATTTAAAAACAAAATTCGGCAAAATTTTAAGCATGTATCTTTCCCACTATAAATTCAATGAAAAGCCGTTTCAAATAACGGCGGACCCTAAATTCATCTGGCTGGGTGAAAAGCATGCCGAGGCGCTGGCCTCTTTTCAGTATGGATTGCAGGACAGCAAACCAATTTTGTTGCTGACAGGAGACGTCGGTACGGGTAAAACAGCGCTCATCAATGTATTTTTAACG
>JASFSK010000154.1:0-8803 GCA_050114455.1 Desulfobacterales bacterium
TGGACGGACTACACGATTACCAGCTTTGCCTCCGGTAAAAGCTACCGAATCGCCCTGAGAGGCTGGGTGCCGGGAGCGTCGTTCTGTTCCTGCCCGGATTTTCGAAAAAATACACTCGGAACCTGCAAGCACATCCTATATGCCCTGGAAAAAGTCGGCAGAAAATTTAAAAAAGCCGTGCGGGAAACCCCTGCGGAGATCAGGGAGATTTCCGTATACCTAAAATACGGCAAGGAGCTACAGCTTGGCATGCTGGTACCAGATAAGCTTCCCCCGGACATCGCCAAAATCCTCGCACCTTACAACGGAAAATGGATTAAAAATATAAAAGGGCTGATCCGAGACATTCAGAGAGTGGAAGGGCTCGGTGCCGAGGTGGTTATTTATCCGGATGCCGAGGAATACATCAGTCAAAAATTGTTTCAGCAGCGGATGACGAAAGCAGTGGCAGAAATTCGTAAAGATCCCAATAAACATCCGCTGCGCAAAACCCTTCTGAATGCTGAACTGCTTCCCTACCAGCTCGACGGCATCGCCTTTGCCGCCGGCGCCGGCCGGGCGGTCCTGGCAGATGATATGGGTCTCGGTAAAACCATCCAGGGTATTGGTGTAGCCGAATTGCTTTGCCGTCACGTTGCCATTTCCAAAGTACTGGTGATCTGTCCGGCGTCCTTAAAATCCCAATGGCGCATCGAGATCGAACGGTTCAGCCAACGCAGCTGCCAGCTCGTGCTTGGCAGCGCTAAAGATCGGCCGGCGCAATATGGGGGTGACAGCTTTTTCACTGTCTGCAATTACGAGCAGGTGCTGCGGGATTATTTATCCATCGAGCGGGTCGACTGGGACCTGATTATTCTCGACGAAGCGCAGCGTATCAAAAACTGGGAGGCCAAAACCAGTCGGGTAATCAAGGCCCTAAAATCACCGTTTGCACTGGTGTTGACGGGGACACCTCTTGAGAACCGGCTCGATGAGCTTTTTTCGGTCGTGGAATTCATTGACGATCGGAGGCTGGGGCCGGCATTCCGATTTTTCAACCGGTATAAAGTGGTTGATGAAAAAGGAAAGCTGCTGGGTTACAAAAACCTCGACGAACTGCGGCAGAAACTTGAGCCGCTTTTATTGCGCCGCACCCGCAAGGGTGTCGTTAAACAACTGCCGCCGCGTACCACCCGGGTGCTGAGAATTCCGCCTACCGAGGAACAGCTGGACCTGCAAAAAGGTCATCGTCAAATTATCCAAACCATTATCAATAAAAAATACCTGACGGAAATGGATTTGCTCAGGCTTCAAAAAGCGTTGCTGATGTGCAGGATGTGCGCCAATAGTACTTTTTTGGTGGACAAGCAGGGGCCGGGATATTCCAGCAAGCTGGATGAGCTCGATCAGCTGCTGGGCCAGTTAAAGGACGAAGAGGATCGCAAAATCGTCCTGTTTTCCGAATGGACCACCATGCTGAACCTGATCGAGCCGCTGCTGGAAAAACAGAACCTGAATTATGTCCGACTGGACGGTTCGGTGCCCCAAAAAAAACGACAGGGACTCATGCATCAGTTTCAGAAAGACCCAGATTGTAAGCTCTTTATTACCACCAATGCCGGTGCCACCGGTTTGAATCTTCAGGCAGCCAATACCGTGATCAATGTCGATTTGCCCTGGAACCCGGCTGTCCTCGAACAGCGCATCAGCCGGGCCCATCGCATGGGGCAGAAACGGCCGGTCCAGGTGTTTTTGCTGGTGACCAAAGATACCCTGGAGGAGAATTTGCTGGCAACTCTTTCCGCCAAACATGAACTCTCGCTGGCCGTTCTCGATCCTGATTCCGATGCCGCAGAAGTCGATATGGCCGCTGGTATCGAAGAACTGAAACGGCGGTTGGAGATTCTGCTGGGAGAGAAACCGGCGGCAGCCGAGGATGAAAGCATGAAAGAGCGGGTCGAGAAGGAGGCCAAAGCGCTGGCCAAAAAGAAACAGATCGCCGCTGCGGGTGGACAACTGGTAGGGGCCGCTTTTGCCTTTATCGGCGAGATGTTCTCCGGGTCGGAAGAATCCGAGGAGGCGGCTCATTTGGCCGGTGCTTTTAAATCGAAGCTGAGCGATTGCATGGAAAAGGACGAAGACGGCAGTCTTAAAATGATGATTTCGATTCCGGATGAATCCTTTCTCGACAACATGGCCAAATCTTTGGCCCGGATGGTGGGCGCCGGGCGGTGATGACTTTAATACTATCGCCCATGTTTTTTCTTTTTTAATTCCTGCGCTTATTTTATATGCCCGGCAAAATGGATGTACCCATATATTTTTAAATTGCAATTTTTATCAATATAGATGTTTGATTGAGCATAGTTGTTGCGCTGATAAAACGAGGTATCACCTGTTAATTGGTGCTAATTGGAAACAAAACCATTTTTGCGTATAAGCAAAAATGGTTTAAATAATTTTTGCTTATAAGCAAAATTATTTGACTCTTTTGCCGTTAATTGCCATACTCAATTTATGATCAAGCCACGGTATCTCACAAAATATGTCCTCAAAGACCTCGAAGAAAAGATGGTGTTTGTTGGCGGACCGCGCCAGGTCGGCAAAACCACACTGGCGCGGGAGCTGATTTCAGACGGTTTCCCGAATTTTGAATATTTCAATTGGGACAACCGACAGGATCGGCGCACCATCATGCAATCGCATTGGCCCGGTGATGCCGAGCTAATAATTCTTGATGAAATACATAAATATAAAAAATGGAAGTCCCTGGTAAAGGGGGAATACGACAAGCTAAAAGAGAAATACCGTTTTCTGATTACCGGCAGTGCCAGGTTGGATTTATACCGCAAAGGCGGAGATTCGATGCTTGGGCGATATCATTATTATCGGTTGCATCCTTTCACTCTAGCCGAGGTTGTCGGCAGCAAATCTGTACCAACCGTGCTAAAAGAGATCCCTATCCGCGCACAAAACGACAAGGAGTTGTTTGCTGCTCTGGAAAAGTTCGGCGGATTTCCCGAACCGTTTCTAAAACAAAACACACGCATCCTGCGAAGGTGGCACAACGAGAAGGCCGATCGATTATTCAGAGAAGATATACGCGATATCGAAACGGTTCGTGACATCGTTAGTATGCAATTGTTAGGTGATCTGTTGCCTGACAGGGCCGGTTCCATGTTATCCCTCAATTCTCTTCGGGAAGATCTTGAGGTCAGCCACCGAGCCATATCCAATTGGATGAATATTTTAGAGTCATTTTACTATTGCTTCAGAATTTACCCCTTTACAGCAAAAAATTTTCGATCACTTAAAAAGGAGGCCAAGCTTTATTTATGGGATTGGTCGGAAATCGATCAGGAGCCGGCAAGATTTGAAAATTGCGTGGCGTCTCACTTACTCAAATTGATCCATTTTCTCCAGGATTATGAGGGCTACAAAGCCCAATTATTTTATCTTAGAAGTGTAGAAAAAAAAGAAGTCGATTTTTTGGTGACCCTTGATAACAAGCCCTGGTTTGCCGTGGAAGCTAAGTGCAACGACATCAACCCTTCGCCCCATTTGTATTATTTTGCTGAGAAGCTGAAAATCCCTTACATCTATCAAGTTGTCAAGAAAGGCGGGATCGATAGCTTTATAAAAGGGGTCAGAGTTATTTCAGCCGATCGGTTTCTTGGTAGTCTGATTTAAGGTTTCATGATTATTGCCCGGCAAGCGAGACATCCAGCCAGCCGTAGGTTTCTATGTCCATCTCCTCGCCGGCAAAGGATGTACGGTCAGCTCTGAGATAGGTACCGTTGATTTTGCCGTAAAATCGCCTGTAAGGGTTCAGCTTGAGAACCCGTACCAGCATCGAATAAATCCCGTTGTTCCCAAACTGCGCAGCCAAGGCTGAAACCAGTTTAGCACCCACACCTCGTCGCTGCAGTTTTTTCAGGACATACAAAGTGTAAATCTCACCGCGATAAATATCATTACCCTGTCGCTCGTAGCCACCGGTGATAAAGCCAATCACATTGCCCGCATTTTCGGCGACAAAACTGGTGACCCGACCGCTGTCCAACTCGTTGAAAAACGCGCGTTCTTGCTTGGGGACCGACATTGCAAACAGGTAATCAAGGGGAACGATACTCAGGTAGGTATCCTGCCAGGTTTGAACGTAAATAAAAGACATCGAATGGGCATCGGTTTTTTGCGAGGGCCGGATCATCACGAACTTTTGCCTTGAATTAAAAACGAGATTTATATCTAAGGCTAATGCTTCGGTTATAAGGAGTCAAATCGAATGTCATCGACGATGAATCTTCATCGGAAAACCCGAAGCCGTTTCATAGCAGGATGGTGAAAGGGTTGCGGGCACCGCACATCCAGATTCAGGGAATCAGCCATCTTGCTTTGAGCTCGACCCCATCCCAATCAAACCGGGCCCGACGGTTTCCTAATACTTGCAATATCAGCCAATCCATTGATTCGATACGGCAGGTGATGGCTGTAAAATTGTGACGGCTTTTTTCGGTGTCCAAGAGGGCCGGCACTTTATGACGCAAGAAATCGGGCAATCCGGATGACGGGTTATCAACGGGGGTGCCGGGCGGCTCGGTCGTGCAGTAGTTCAGACGACTGGCCGCTTTAACGGCAGCCCATTGCTCGTCTGCGAACTGATCATTTGCGTGCAATTCGGCATGACCTGAAATACGCAACTGGACTTTTTTCTGGGGATGATAAAAGTGCCAGCTCACTTTGGGTGAATCGGCAATTTCCTGGATCTTTGATGCGCGGCCGTCAGAATGGCATACCAAGATTCGGTCCGGCAGTAAAAAATTCCTCAGAATCACAGAGCGCAGGCTGACGCCCTCTTTGCCAATGGTGCCCAGAACCGGCCAATGAAACGGATCATTGAAATGGTCAGCACCCCTGCGGAGCATTTTCCAGCTCTCTTTTAAAACCGTATCCAGGGTATTTCTGTTATCTTCTTTTTTATTCATGGGGCTCCTGGCAGCAGTGGTATCAGCGAGAAGTAATTAGAAGGTAGATTTATTCCAGGTGATATTCATCAGCTGCTAATTCGATGATTCTACCGAGGCGGGGGCCTTTTCAACCTCGCAGAGCAGCGATTTAAAGGCGGGAAAACCCGAGATCGGATCTCGGTAATCGGGATCGATCAACGTGTTGACATCTGCTTCCGGCCGTCCGTGGTACATGTTGACGACTCCCGAAGGGACGACTTCGGTCACATTGGCGCGCACACGAACTGCTCCCCGGCGCGTCGACAACAGGATCCAGTCCCCCTGGATCAACCCGCGCTGCCGTGCGTCGATCGGATGTATGTCCGCCATGGGATCCGGCTGACGACGCAACAGCCGGGGAATTCGATAGGCCCGGGAATGGATGAAAAAAGGCAGTCTGGCGCCGGTGGTCAAAATCAACGGAAAATCTCTGGCCGTTTCAGGTGCTGAAATCGGGCTCAAGATGGGCTCCCGATAGATGGGCAGCGAATCGTAGCCGTGGTCAGCAAGGATGCGGGAGGTAAATTCCATTTTACCGGACGGTGTTTTAAACCCCCCTTTTTCATATTTGCGATGTGGCGGAATGGAGACATCTTCGATGTCAAGCCCCCGGGGATGTCGCTTCAAATCGGCCAATTGAAGACCTGAGGGCTTTAACATCCAATTGATCGATGCCTCATATCCTTTTTGCAGCAGATCGTCGTCTGGCGCCAGGGTTTGGGCCAAATCGAAAATGATATCGGCGTCCGAGCGGGATTGTTCCAGCGGATTGATGGCCGGCTGGGTCCACCGTATTCGCCGTTCAGGATAAAATTTCAGTTCGCTTCGCTCATACGACGAACAGGCCGGTAAAATCACGTCTGCCAGTTTGGCCGTATCCGTCATGAACAAATCGACATTTACCAAAAAGTCCAGCTTTTTAAAGCTGTCCCGCGCGAAATCCGATCCCGGCCACATTCGATAATTGAGGCCGAAAGCGAGCATGGCCCTTACCGGATAAGGTGTTTGGCTTCTGATCTGAAATGGGATCATCATGGAATGGGCCTCGGGAATCGAGCGGCACCAGACCGGATGTTTGGTTTCTCCGATGCGGGAGGGCATTTCGGACCAGGGGCGTGACTGCATGAATTCCGCCTCTCTGGTTTTGACACCGTTGGCAATATACAAATAGTTGGACGGAAAAACATGGTTGCCCCCCGGAACGTCATAATTTCCGGTCAATCCGATAAGGGCGGTGATGGCTCTTTGATTTTGAAGGCCATTGGTATGATGCACTGTTGGGCTTGCTCCGGTCATAATAGCTGCCGGTTTTGTGCCGGCAAAAAGCCGGGCGGCCCGGATAATCTGGTCGGCCGGGACGCCGGTAATCTTCTCGGCAACATCGGGTGCGAAGCTGCGAGCCAAATCTCGATATTCAGCGAAGCCCGTCGTCCAGCTGTTGACAAATTCGCGGTCGAAAAGGCCCGCCTCGATAATTACATGGGCGAAAGCCAGGGCCAGGGCACCCGAGGTTCCGGGCCGCAGCCGGAGATGAATGTCGGCGTGGCGGGTCAACGGCGTGATGAGCGGGCCGACTTCTATGATTTTAAGACCTTTTTTGCGGGCGGCCACCAATCCTTTAGAGCGCGGTGGGTTGGAGTGAAAAAGATTGCGGCTCCATACCAGGAGGCATTTGGCGCGGCCCAGATCGGGAGAAGATTCTTCGCCATAATTCAGGATGTTCGCTAGTTTTGCAGCCGTATAACAGGTGCTCGATTCGGAAGCATAGTTGGGTGAGCCGAAACTGTGGGCCAGACGCTTTAAAAACGGCCGCATCCATTTTGGATAGCCGGCGTAGAAAATTACGGACTCGGGGCCGGTTTCGGCCTTTATTTCATTGAGTCGATTTGAAATCAGATCGAGGGCCTCTTCCCAGGAGGCGGGCGCGAACCGGCCTTCACCCCGCTCTCCTTTTCTAATCAGGGGGATCTTAATACGGTCGGGGTGATAGACATATTGCAGGCCTGCAGCCCCTTTGACACAGAGGCTTCCCGCGTTGTGGGCATTCCGGCTTCCCTCAATTTTAATTATTCGTCCGTTTTGGACATGGGCGTCGATGCCGCAGTGGGAACCTGGGTTGCATATCGAGCAGATCGTCGGCCGGATCTCAATGTCGGTGGAGGACTTGGTCATTTCATCCTCGCATGGAGAGATTGCCGTTTCCGTGTGATGATCATTCATTATTCGATTTTTATTTCTGAGGAGAGTTTTGATTCAAATTTACAGATGCATTGAAGTATGCGCCGCTTTCAACGGATATACTCTTACTTTCAATTTTTCCTGAAAAATCGGCCTCTTTGGTTATTTCTACCTTCCCTTGAGCTTTAATTTCGCCCTGCATATGCCCCCTGATTCTGACGTTCTGGGCTTGGACATCTCCTTCCATCTTACCGCTGGGTCCTAAGAAAAAGTTATAATTCAAAATATCCACGTTTCCTTTAATGGTCCCATTGATAATCAGGTGCTCTTTTGCTTTTATGTTGCCATGAATAGAGGTAGAGCTGCTGATAGATGTTTTTTCTGCGTGGACGATGCCATCTTCCATTGATGCTCTCCTTCGTGATTTTATGATTGAATATCATAAAAATCAGCAGCCACTCTACAAGGTGGTCCCAGGCCCTTTCAGGGACCTTCCTCATACCACCAGGTCTGCTGGTGGCCGCTGATTTTAATAGGGGATTCATTAGTCATACGAAAAAATGGTCAAGGTGTCAAAAGGATTGTCGACATTGAAATACCGGTTTGCCGGAGAGAAAGTCGGTTTTCAAATCAAGAAACGATCTCCACAACTCTTCAGCATATTGGACGGGCAGGGCTGAATGGGCGTATTTTCAGGGGCTCAAGGGCACCAGGTACAAACACCAGTCCGAACAAATACGAAAGGAAGCATCCGTGCCCCCTTGAGCACAAAATAGTTATCTCGTGTGGTCGAGGCAGGCATGCTTCCTTATCCTAATACTAAAGCGGATAAATCCCATGTCAAGGCTGTTTGCCTGTGCCCTAAAGAGGGGTCTTAATGGGATTTTTTGTTGGCATACAAAGGATATCGGATCAAATCGTTGGCGCTCTTTTTTCCATATCCGATAGCGAGATCCTCATACAGCTGCTATTGAATTTGAACCTAATCGGAGCCGTCATGGATGATCTGGCGGTCATGGTAGTCTCGGGTGGCCTGCTGATGAAGTTGGGCACCCAGCTGGGAATTGACTCCATTCAGCTGGGCCCGATTGTTGTCATCAATTTTGCGGCGGGCATGGAGACACCGCCATTGGGATACACCCTGTTCGTTTCCAAAATCACAATGACGAGGCCTGGTGAATATCGATGATTTTGGTTTTGCTGTCGTAATCCATGGTTTTGTAGTAGGTGATACCCTGAAGTTTGTGGGTTATTTCCGCCATGCGGTCGATTTGTTTGCCGATTTTAGTTAAAGGCAAAAACGCGGGATTGTCCGGGGAAATTTCTGCCAACGTGAGTTCTGTGTGGCCCAAAACCGCCTGTAGCGGCTGGTTCATTTCATGACAAACGGCACCGGCAGTTTCTAAAACACCCTGCAACTTTTCTTTTTGAAACCGGTCCCGGGCGGCACGGTTTTTTTCGGTTAAATCTATCATCACGCCGACACTTCCCATGGCTTGGCCTTGATCACTGGTAATCGCGGCAATATTGGTCAAGAATTCCCGCCGTATGCCACCGCTGCAGGGGACTTTGGCCTCAAAATTATGAACCCCGCCTTTCAGGAGCATTTTACGTTCATTCATTTGGTAGAGGGCCGCCAA
>JASFSK010000155.1:0-8780 GCA_050114455.1 Desulfobacterales bacterium
TCCACCAGGACTGGTTTGTCCGCCTTCAGCACCTGGGCTTCAAAGCTGTCGTCATCAATTTCCAATATGTTATCGGCCATTTAATTTATCTCCTTTTATCAATTCGTTTCGATCAAGACTGAAGAAATCCAATTCTTGTATTTAGAGCGGTTGAATGCTCATATAGCGGTTGTCATCCATTAGATTCGTTTTATACCGTAAAGCAGATTCATTTTCAATCGGCAGCAGCCAAGACCAAACGGTACATATTCATGACAACCGGTATAATCAATCTGACAAAAAAATCAATCAAAATGGCTCAAAGGCCCACGAATATGACTGACCCAAATGTCGCTGAAATTATCATATTCCACTGTTCCATATAAACCAAAATATCTTAATATTCGCCGATCGGCTGTGACAGGAAATGATTGTGCTAGCGTGAAAAATTTTAGATGTTTGTCTTGACTATTGCCAGAAATAAATTGTAAAAATTACATCTTTTCAAGCTGCCTGCCTTGAAATTTGGGCCAAGAAATTTTGGTTTGCCAAATGGAAAAAAGGGGACAAAAGCGTGAGAGAATATGTAAAATCGTTAAACTGATGGATCACTATCTAGTGCCCGTCCATAAATGTCCTTTATCAATGACGGGCACCTTTTGGTGTTTCCAATCCAGAAATGTGGATTTTTGCCCAAGGTCAAGGAAATCAAGCGCTTGTGCGGAGGCGTAGTTTACTACGCCGCACAAGCAAGCGCGCAGATTGACGCCGAGATTGGGCAAAAAGACCATTTGTGGATGGAAACTAAGCTAAATTCAGGTCATGGTGGGCAATGTCATTCGTTTGTCTCTAACGGCATCTGGTTTGATAGGAATTTAGCTGCTGGTGGCCACTGATTTTTGAAAATCTTAATTGCTGACAATCTATAATATCAGTTACTCTCGGTTCACCTTTCGGCACTTCCCCCTGATACTTATTATATAATATTTTATAACCAATTAATAATACTTGATTTTTATCTAAAAGCGTGTTGACGCAAGCCACAATGTGGTATATGTTAATGTTTAAATAAAAGCCAGCTATTGAATTCGATTCAAATCAGGACGATGTTACACGGTTAAATGTAAACCACTCATTTATGTATTAATGAGGTACCAAAATGAATCAGTTCCCACCGGCCCTTACCAAAGTAACCCGTCCAACATTACCGGATGTCTTCCCTCGCAAAAAAGTGTTTAAACTTTTAGACGACTCACGGAGGCGGCCGGTTATCTGGGTATCGGGCCCTCCCGGATGCGGCAAAACAACCCTGGTCGGCAGCTACATCGAATTTCATAAAATACCTTGCCTGTGGTACAATCTTGATGAGGGCGATTCAGATCCGGCAACTTTTTTCTACTATATGGGCAAAGCAGCAAAAAAAGCTGCTCCCCGCACAAGAAAACCACTTCCACTGCTCACACCGGAATATCTGCCCGGCATTTCCACCTTCACCCGGCGTTACTTTGAAGATCTTTGTCACCGGCTCAAAAAACCTTGTGTTCTTGTTTTCGATAATTACCAAGAGGTGCCGAACAAGGCCATCCTTCATGATGTCATAAGCACCGGTGTATCGGTCATATCACCAGGCATCAATCTGATTTTAATCAGCCGCAGCAAGCCCCATGCTCAATTTATACGCCAAAAAGCAAATCGGATGATGCAGACAATTGGATGGGAGCATCTCCGATTCTCGATCAAGGAGACCCAAGCGCTTCTGGAACTCAATGCTCCAGAAAGGCCATCTAACAAAATATTAGAAGATTTGTACCGAATGACGGACGGCTGGGTGGCCGGGCTGGTGCTGATGCTGGGAACCGGTGAAGGACATACATTCGATGCTCGGCAGGTTACCGATATGACCCAGGAGGATATATTTGGCTATTTTGCCAATGAGATATTTGACAAGACTGATAAAAAAACACAAATATTTTTGCTCGAAACGGCTTTTTTACCCGAGATGACAAGTAAAATGGCTGAGCAGCTGACCGGCCTGTCAACTGCCGCTCGTATTCTCACACGGCTGAACCGCGCTCATTTTTTTACGGAGAAACGGTCACTGCATCGTAGGCCTGCCTATCAATATCATCCCCTGTTCAGAGAATTTTTGCTTAGCAAAGCTGCAGACACCCTGATGCCCGAGCAGGTCACCAATTTGCAACATAGTGCAGCCGTTTTGCTTGAACAAGCAAATCAGATAGAGGCAGCCGTGTCGCTTTATCGCGATAATGAAGAGTGGGAAGAAGTTGCTCGAATTTTTGCGAACCAAGCGCCCATTCTGCTCATGCAGGGCCGAAACATGCTCCTGGAGAAATGGTTTTCCGGCATCCCACCGGAAATACTTGCAGATAATCCATGGCTAAATTACTGGATGGGAGCCGGCTGCTTCCCCTTTGATCCTACCCGCAGTCAATCCTACTTTAAAAGGTCATATGAGGACTTTAATGTAAAAAATGATCCAAATGGGGCCTTTATGGCCTGGTCCGGAATGGTTGACGCGATCGCCTTTGAATTTGAAGATCTTAAGAGACTCGATGAATGGATCAAAGAGCTTGACGATAGAATGGATGAATACACAAAACTAACATCCGAAGAAATAAATGCCCGTGTGGCAGTCAGTATGTTTTTTGCCATGTTCGTGAGAAAGCCCCAGCATCCTGAGCTAGAAAAATGGGCTGAAAAAGCTCTTTCTGTTACCCAAAAAGAATTAGATGAAAATCTTAAAGCACTGTCCCTATTCAATTTGTCCCACCACAGGATGATGAATGGTGAAATGGATATTGCGAGATCCATCCTGTACGAACTGAATCAGCTTGCGGATGCTGCTACTGCTTCTCCTTTGACAAAGATAAAAGCCAAATTTGCGGCAACAGCTTACTATCAGGGAACCGGAGCCTATAAAGAGTGTCTTGAATCCATGGAGGCAGGTTTAAAAATTGCAAACAATAGCGGTGTCCATTTATGGGATTCATGGTTATTGGGTTATGGCGCTGCCGGCGCTATGAATCACGGTGATAATATAACGGCCGTACGTTTGCTTGATAAGATGTCTACCTATTTAACAGAAATGAAATCATGGGAAAAATCAGGATATCATTTTTTAAAAGCACGGGAAGCGCTTCTGCAAGGAAACCTTGACGAAGCCGCAACACAGGCCAAAATCAGTCTGAAGCTGGCAAAGAAAGTCGGAGTATTTCAGAAATGGAATTGGATCCTCCTGCTTAAGGCGCAAATCATGCAAGTTCTGAAAAAATATAAAGAAGCTGATGAGGATCTGGCCCAAGTCTTTACCATCGCCAATCGAGTTAAAAGCAAATTGTTCAAATTTGCAGCGCATATGTTAGCGGCCCAGTTTGCTTATGAGCGCGGAAATTCCGCAGATGGCTTTAAATCACTTCAAAAGGCGTTAGCTATTGGAAAAGACCAAAAGTTTTTAAACATTTTTGCCGATCAGCCCGCTGAGACAGCAAAATTATGCGCCAAAGCGCTGGAGGCTGGAATCGAGGTGGAATATGTGCAGGAAATCATCCGTCGTCGGCAACTAATTTTGGAAGAACCGCCTGTTCATCTCGAAAATTGGCCCTGGACATTGAAAATCTACACATTAGGGCGCTTTGGGCTGGTAAAAGATGGCAAGCCAGTGCGATTTGCCCGCAAGGCCCAGGAAAAACCCTTGGCCCTTCTCAAAGCATTGATTGCCCTTGGCGGCCGTGATGTCCATGAAGAGCACATTGCCGATGCGCTCTGGCCCGAGGCGGAGGGCGACCTGGCCCACAAGTCATTCGCCACAACCTTGTGGCGACTGCGCAAATTAATCGGCCATGCAAATGCCATTCAGCTCAGTGATAGAAAGCTGACACTGGATTCGCGGTTCTGCTGGGTGGACGTATGGGCATTCGAGCGCATCATTCGGCAGGCTGAAAAAACCTGGAAGAATGGCATGAAAGAAAACACAATGGCAGATGCCATCTCAGTGGTTCAAAATGCCCTTGATATTTACCAGGGCCCGTTTCTGGCTGCCGAAGCCAATGCGTCCTGGGCGATTTCTTTGCGCGAACGGCTGCAATCCAGATTTTTGCGCACAGTCAGACGGTTGTGCGAATACTGGCAACAAACCGGAGAGCATGAAAAGGCCGTCGAGTGTTTTCAACGCAGCATCGAGGTCGATGATCTGGCTGAAGACTTTTACCAGGATCTGATGACGTGTTATTGGCAGATGGGTCGCCGGGCAGATGCCTTGTCAGTATATGAGCGCTACAAGGAGACCCTATCCACCAAACTTGGGATTGAGCCCTCCCCTGAGGCTGAAACGCTGCGCGAAGCCCTCTTTACAAGTCTGAAGCCCATCAATTAAGGATATCATCCGGAGTGATTGAATCAGATAACCTCCCACCAATTTCATCCTTGAACTTGGCAAAGTTAGGCTCATTTCCTAAGTAGGTTTCATAAATCGTGTTTTGCGTTACGGATTGACAATAAGGTTCGATGCCTTTATAGAAAACACGGAATACGGATATCGTCACCGAACCATGAAATGTGGCACCTGCACAATTCATAAGCCACCGGCATCGATCAAGTTTGTACGCTCAAGCAGGCGCTCGCCGTATTTGTGGAACCGTTTAAATTCTCTTCCCGCTAAATCGGTGAAGCTTATAAATTGGGTTATTGCCATAAAACAATAATCGATACACCTTCTCACGTTTGGCAATTAGGAGGCTTTCTATGAACTGGTATCTTTTCATACTCGGTTCATCCGTCGGCAAAAAAATACTGATGGCGGTAACCGGTTTGGGCCTGATCGGATTTCTGGCAGTGCACTTGCTCGGCAATTTTATGGCCTTTGCCGGTGCGGCCGCGTTCAATGAATATGCGGCCAAACTGCATTCGTTGCAACCCTATCTCAGTGTCTTCAATATCGGACTGGCAGCGCTGGGAATCGTTCACATTGTGATCGGTGCACTTCTTTTCCTTGAAAATTTCAAGGCGCGCCCCACAAGATATCAGGTGTACAAAAACCCCGGCGGGCGTACGGTTGCTTCCGACACCATGCCGTATACCGGCGCTTTGATTTTTATTTTCGTAATTTTGCATTTATTCAAATTTACTTTTACCGATAAGTCTACCGTGCCTATTTATCAACAGATGGCGGCAACCTTTGCCAATCCGATCTGGGTTGTCGTTTATGTTGTTGCAATGGTCATTGTTGCAGTACACATCAGCCACGGCTTTTGGAGCATGTTCCAGACTCTGGGCCTTAATCACTCCAGCCACATGGCTCTGATCATGAAGTTAGGCCTGGTTGTCACGCTGCTGTTTGGTATCGGTTTCGGTATTCTGCCAGTTTATCTGTTGATCATCGCCTGAGAAAATAATTGTCGATTCTCAAAGGAGGATTCACCAATGCAGCTGGATGGAAAAATCCCCGCAGGTCCGCTGGCTGAGAAATGGGAACGTTATCGGGCGGAAATGAAGCTGGTCAATCCGGCCAACCGCCGCCGGTTCAATATCATTGTTGTTGGTACCGGGCTGGGCGGCGCATCCGCTTCCGCCAGCCTGGCCGAATTGGGGTATAACGTCAAGACGTTCTGTATCCAGGACAGTCCGCGACGCGCCCACAGCATCGCGGCCCAGGGCGGTATCAATGCCGCCAAGAATTATGCCAACGACGGTGACAGTATCCGGCGTTTTTTTTACGACACCATCAAAGGCGGTGATTTTCGGGCCCGTGAAGCCAATGTTTACCGTTTGGCCCAAATCAGCAACGAGGTTATCGACCAGTGCGTGGCGCAGGGCGTTCCCTTTGCACGGGAGTACGGCGGACTTCTGGCCAACCGGTCCTTTGGCGGCGTTCAGGTTTCCAGAACCTTTTATGCCAGAGGGCAAACCGGACAGCAGCTATTGCTGGGAGCCTATGGAGCGCTTTCCCGCCAGGTCGCCACCGGCCAGGTCAAAATGTTCCCACGATATGAAATGATGGATCTGGTGGTGGTCAACGGCCGGGCCCGTGGAATCGTCGCTCGCAATCTCATTACCGGGGATTTGGAGCCATACGCCGCCGATGCGGTTATTCTCGCGACAGGCGGCTACTGCAATGTTTTTTACCTTTCCACGAATGCTATTTCATCCAACGCCAGCGCCATTTTCCAGGCCTATAAAAAGGGGGCCTTTTTGGCCAATCCGTCTTTTGTTCAAATTCATCCCACCGGTATTCCCCATTATAGCGATCACCAGACCAAGTTGACACTGATGAGCGAGAGCCTGCGCAACGACGCGCGGGTATGGGTCCCTAAAAAACCGGGCGATAAAAGACCGGCAAACGACATTCCTGAAGATGAGCGTGATTACTATCTGGAGGCAAAATACCCGAGCTTTGGTAATCTGGTACCCCGGGATGTGGCGTCTCGCAATGCCAAGCAACAGTGTGACGCGGGCAAAGGTGTCGGGCCTACCGGACGAGCAGTGTATATGGATTTTTCGGAGGCTATCAAACGTGACGGCCGGGATGTCATTTATCGAAAGTACGGTAATCTGTTTGATATGTACAAAAACATTATCGACCAGGATCCTTATGAAACACCAATGATGATCTATCCATCCGCCCATTTTACCATGGGTGGCCTGTGGGTGGATTACAATCTGATGAGCACTGTCCCGGGCCTTTTCGTGCTCGGTGAGGCCAATTTTTCGGACCATGGAGCCAATCGTCTGGGTGCCAATTCGCTCATGCAGGCACTGGCGGATGGTTACTTCATCGCGCCATACACCATCGCCGGTTACTTGGCTGACGCCGATCTGTCGAATGTAAGCTTGAATCATGATGCGTTTAGATCGTCTCTTCAGGCAGTTGATAGGCGTATCAAGAAGCTTTTAGCCATCAATGGTAAGCGCACTGTCGACAGCCTCCACAAGGAGCTGGGACGAATCATGGAAGATTATGTAGGGGTGACGCGCAACGAGACCGGACTTCAAACGGCCATAGAAAAGATCCGGGAACTGAGGGCGGAATTCTGGGAAAATCTGAAGGTTCCGGGGGATGATCGCAGTTACTGCCTCAATTTTCAGAAGGCTGGGCGCCTGGCTGATTTCTTGGAACTCGGAGAACTGATGGCGATTGATGCCCTGGATCGCAAGGAATCCTGCGGGGGGCATTTGCGTCAGGAGTCCCAAAGCGCGGAAGGTGAAGCGATAAGGGATGACGAAAATTTTTGCCATGTATCGGCCTGGGAGTACAAGGGTGACGACCTGCATCCCGAACGCCACCGGGAACCCCTTGTATTTGAAAATGTCGAATTAACTCAAAGGAGCTATAAATAATGAGTGAACCTGAAACCATTAATCTCACTCTGAAAATCTGGCGTCAGAGCGGACCCCGGGAACCAGGCCGGCTCGAAACCATTGCAGCCGAAGATGTCGATCCCAATATGTCTTTTCTGGAGATGCTGGATGCCCTGAATGAAAAGCTGATTTTGGAGGACAAACAACCGATCGAATTCGATAACGATTGTCGCGAGGGGATTTGCGGCACCTGCGGAGTCATGGTCAATGGCATCCCGCATGGTCATGGCAAAGGCATGACGATCTGCCAGCTGCACATGCGAGAGTTTAATGATGGGGATACTATTGTCGTAGAGCCTTTTCGATCCCGGGCTTTCAAAGTGATCAAAGACCTAATCGTCGACCGAAGTACCCTTGATAAAATCATACAGGCCGGCGGATTCATATCGGTAAACACCGGCGGCACACCGGATGCCAACGCTATTCCCGTCGCTCAGGAGACGGTTGAAGAGGCCATGGACGCGGCAGCCTGCATCGGCTGCGGGGCTTGTGTGGCAACCTGTCCCAATGCCTCGGCCATGCTGTTTGTCAGCGCCAAGGTGTCTCAGTTTGCATTGTTGCCCCAGGGGCGACCTGAGGCCACGCAACGCGTATTGGCCATGTTAAGGGAAATGGACAGTTGCGGCTTTGGAAACTGCACCAACCATCGGGTTTGTGAAACTGCATGCCCCAAGGAAGTTTCCATTACCCATATCGCAAGGTTTAATCGTGAGTTTTTGAAAGCGGCCTTTTTTGCCAAGTCAATCCCATAAAAATTAGGTCGACGAACCTACTTGGATGGTCGCTTTAAATACTAAGGATTTTATTTCGAACAATTGCTATTTGAAATTTTTTTATGATATAAATTTCGAAATCATAAATGGATATTCGAATCCAATCAAATAAGGAGGGAGCATGCAAACCAAAGCCGGGCAACTGCTGTATCTGTCTTATGACGATGTGACCAGGGTAGGCCTAACGATGGCAGACATTATCGAATCCATGGAAAAGATGTTCCGCGCCAAGGGGGAAGGCAAAACCGAAATGCCCCCCAAGCCGGGCATTCACCCCGGCGGTGGTGATAATTTCATTCATGCCATGCCGGCATGTATTCCGGATCTGGAGTCGGCCGGCATCAAATGGGTCGCTGGTTTTCCTAAAAATCCCGAAAAGGGACTGCCCTATGTTTCCGGACTTCTGATTTTCAACGATGTGCATACCGGTCTGGCCCTCGCCGTGATGGACTGTGTGTGGATTACCGCCAAACGAACGGGTGCCGCCAGCGCCATTTCCGCCCGCCACCTCGCCCGACCGGAGTCCAATGTCATGGGAATGCTGGGCTGCGGCGTTCAGGGTCGCAGCCATGTCGAAGCAATGAAGGTTCTGTTTCCGCTGAAAAAGATAATGGCCTACGATGTCAACCCGGAGGCCCAATCAGATTTTGTCAG
>JASFSK010000156.1:0-8777 GCA_050114455.1 Desulfobacterales bacterium
GTATCCGATTGGAACCCTGGTGGCGCTTAACACTGGAGAAATTGGGATTGTGTCCGAAAACCCGCAAGAAGGCGATGCCGAGCATCCAGTGGTAACAATGTTAATCCCGCAAGACGGCCAGGGCTTCATGCGCGGTGATACCGTTGATCTATCGGAACGCCGGGCCGACAGCAACCAATACAAGCGCAGCATTTTGAAAACCTACAATCCCGCTATGTTCGGTATCCAGCCGTCTGAGTATATCATCTAAAATTTCCATTCAGTGCCTTTTTTATTTTTCTCTTGATAATAAGTATATTTGATAGTATATCTACGCGGTGTCGAGGTGCTCCAAGTAGCTAAAAAGGGAATCCCGTGAAAATCGGGAGTGGTCCCGCCGCTGTGACCCCGCCTTTTTCTTTAACAATGAAAAGGGAACTCTTCTGGCAATACGATGCCACTGTTCTGAATGATCGGGATGGGAAGGTCGCTAGAGGGGCGGGGAAGCCAGAAGACCTGCCTTGGCTTGCTGCCATCATTCTGCGTTGGGACGGAATACGGCAATAAAAAAATAAGGGCCAAGTAAACTGGGTGCAACCCTTCAAGCCGACCAAGCTTGAAGGGTTTTTTTATTGAAAAACGCATATGTCGCCGTCTAAGACTCAAAAATTTCATCAATTGCGAACCAGATTGCAGCGAGCGGCGTCGGCCCAATTTGTCTTGATGACGGTTGTTCTGATATCAATGATTATTATATCGACGGGGATGGGGTATATTAAACTGCCCCCCCTGACTGTGGTAAAGATCATCGTGGCAAAATTAAGCGGGCAAACGAATCTTCTTGAAGGCGTAGACTCAATATTTCCGGTGGTAGTGATGGATGTACGCTTGCCCAGAATTTTGTCGGCCGCGATTGTCGGTGCCGGCCTGGCCATGTCCGGCGTGGTTTTTCAAGGTATTTTGCTGAATCCGCTGGCAGATCCATACACCCTGGGGGTATCCGCCGGTGCAGCCTTCGGAGCGTCACTGGCGATTTTGTTTAATATCGGAATGATGGGAACCTATTCCATTCCCTTGTTTGCATTTGCCGGCGCTGCTGCAACCTTGTTGTTTGTTTTATATCTGTCATCTTCCAGCGGCGGGCTTTCTTCGAACAACCTGATTCTGTCCGGCATCATCGTGGCAGCGATCTTATCGGCCGGCATCAGTTTTCTAAAGTATGTCGCCGACGAACAGGTTGCCGTCATCATATTCTGGCTCATGGGAAGTTTCGGATCGAAGACCTGGACGGATGTCAGCCTTACGCTTATGTTTATTTTGATCGGATTTTCAGCCTTCATGTTCTTTGCCCGGGACATGAACCTGTTGGCACTCGGAAGTCGAACGGCGTCATCGCTGGGCGTGAATACCAGAAAGGTGACAATCTTTCTGCTCATCACTGCATCGCTAATTGCGGCGATTTGTGTGTCGGTGTCAGGAATCATCGGTTTTGTAGGGCTTTTGGTTCCCCATATGATGAGATTGCTCACCGGTCCGGACAACCGGCGGCTGATCCCCATGTCATTTTTGGCCGGGGCGACATTATTATTGATCGCCGACACCATCACCCGGGCTGTTTTACCTTCTGAAATACCCATCGGTGTGCTGACGGCGTTAATTGGGGGACCTTTTTTTTGCTATATTTTTCGTAAACAGCAGAAAACGCGGAAGGTGTGATAACCCTCAATAAGCGAAATAAGCACAATCAGGCGTCATTGGCTATATGCTATTCGGTATTGGTATATGATTAGATCATCGGATTGATGGCTGGGAAGCCGGAATGCTGGGAATTTAAATGAGCTTCGGACTTTTGGGGCTTCCAAACTTTCCAGACTCCCAGCTTCAAGCCTATTGAATGACTCAGGTTGATTACAAACAAAAACGATTCGAGCGATGCCCTTTCAATTGAACGGCGTGAGTTTTTCTTATGCGGAGATCAAAACAATCGACGACATCTCCTTGTCGATTGCGCCGGGCATGTTCTGTGGCATTATCGGCCCCAACGGCTGTGGGAAAACCACCCTGCTGGATTTGCTCGCCAGGCATCGCCGGCCCACCGCCGGAATAATTGCTTACAAAGGCAAGGAGTTGGGGTCCTATTCAACCAAGGCGCTATCGCGGGAAATTGCCCTGGTTCCTCAAAATTTTTATATCAACTTTCCCTTTACGGTCAATGAAATTGTCATGATGGGGCGCTACCCGCATATACCCCGATTTTCAGCCCCCAGCGCCCAAGACTTGGATATTGTTCAAGACATTATGGATAAAGCAGAGATAGCTGAATTTGCCGGCCGATTCATTACCGAACTCAGTGGCGGCGAAAGACAACGGGTGATTTTCGCCCGGGCATTGGCCCAGGACGCGAATGTGCTGATATTGGATGAGGCCACATCCAATCTCGATATTAATCATTCCATCAGCTTGTTGAACATTTGCGAAAATTGCGTGACCCACCAGGGTAAAACCGTCATATCCGTCATGCAGGATATCAACCTGGCATCGGTTTACTGCGATTATCTGGTATTTATGTCGGCGGGCGCTATTGTCATTCATGGCGCCACACGGGAAGTGCTCAAGCCGACAACTATGAGCAAGGTTTTCAATGTGGATGCCAAAGTCTATGAGGAGGCCTATTCGGGATCCTTGCAGGTGGTTTTTAAAAAATAGCCCATGAACAAAAACTATTTTCGTCTATATTACAAGTGCATTTCGGCCATCATCGCCATCATGGTGTGCCTTATCTCCGGTACACTGGGGGAGGGCGGTCAGGCGGAGGCTGAAGGCCCCAATGTGGTCATAGATCAATCCGGCCGGCGGATCAGTGTCGAGAAACCGTTCAAGCGAATTATCTCTCTTTACGGCGCACACACTGAAAATCTTTTCAGTCTAGGACTCGACCATGGGATTATCGGTGTTTCGCGGCATGAAAGCCATCCCAAACGGGCATTGGAAAAGCCGATTTTTTCATACCATGATGATCCCGAGAAATTCCTGGCTGCCCGTCCGGATTTGGTCATTGTTCGGCCGATGATCGATCGGGGATATCCCCAATTTATTAAGCGATTGGAAAAAAGCGGTATTGCGGTCGTATCCTTGCAGCCATCAACGGTGGGCGAAATGTATACTTACTGGAAAACCCTCGGTATCCTAACCGGCCGGCAGACCCAAGCAGATGAAATGATCGATTGTTTCAAGAGAAAAATTAAAAATTTTCAGGCCCTGGAAGCAAAAATAGAGGTTAAGAAAAAGGTATATTTCGAAGCCATTCACAGCAAAATGAAAACCTTTTCACCGGATTCCATGGCCATATTTGTTTTGGAGACAGCCGGCGGGATCAATGTCGCTGAAGACGCCAAACCGGTCAGAAATACGAATATTGCCGCTTACGGCAAAGAACGCATTCTGTCACATGCCAAGTACATTGACGTGTATTTATCCCAATCCGGCGCTATGAATCGACCCACGATCTCGATGATAAAAAATGAGCCTGGGTTCAGCATCATTAAGGCGGTGTATAACAACCAAATTTTCATTATCGACGAGCAAATCGTTTCGCGACCGACATTGCGTCTATTAGACGGGATTGGTGAAATCGGCAAGTTCTTATATCCGGACGTTTACAATACAGAACAAGCAAGATTAGCAACTGCAGGGGGCGATGATTAAAGCGATCGTTATCGGCGGCACAAAAAGTGGTTGTGGCAAAACCACGGTCAGCCTGGGATTGATGGCGGCTTTGATGAAACGAGGGCTGGAGGTTGCACCTTTCAAGGTGGGACCTGATTTCATCGACCCCGGTCACCACAGCAGGATTACCGACGCTATCAGCAGAAATTTAGATGGTTGGATGCTGTCCAAAAGCGTTAATTTGGATATCTTTGCCAAGGGCTGCCAATCCGGCGACATCGCTGTGATCGAGGGCGTTATGGGCCTTTATGACGGCTACGACGGCAACACCGAGGCCGGTTCGACCGCTCAGATGGCGAAATGGCTGGGAACGCCGGTCATTTTAGTGGTTGATGCTGCCAGCATGGCCCGCAGTGCCGCCGCCATCGTCATGGGTTTTGAGCAGTTTGATACCGGACTCGAATTTGCCGGTGTCATTTTCAACAATGTGGGCAGTCAACGACACCTGCAATATTTGACAGCGGCGATTCAGGATCGCGTTGCGATGCCGTGTCTGGGCGGAATCCTTCGCGATGCGAAAATTAGCATCCCGGAGCGACATCTGGGCTTGGTTACCCGGGAAGATCATCCTCTCGATGAGCAAAGTATTGATCGGTTGGCCGATCTGATCGAGCGCAGCGTGGACCTGGATTTACTGCTAAACAATTTGACCGAAAAGACCCCGACCGGGACAAACCATCGGCGCATGCCGATTCAAAACGACAAAACAGTCCGTATTGGAATTGCCCGTGACAATGCCTTTTGCTTTTACTATCCGGATAATCTTGAAATGCTGGAAAGCCAGGGGGCAGAGCTTGTCTTTTTTTCACCCCTGACCGACAGCCATCTCCCGGAAGACATCGACGGGCTTTATTTCGGGGGCGGATATCCTGAATTATTTGGCGAGAAGCTTGCCGGCAATAAGACATTGAATAATCGAATCCTAGAAAAAAGTTCAGATGGCATGCCAATTTACGGAGAGTGCGGCGGTTTTATGTATTTGTGCGAGGAATTGATTGATCTGAACAACACCAGATACCCAATGACTGGATGCTTTCCGTTCTCTGCCAAAATGTTTCGGCGTCTTAAAGCCCTCGGGTATCGGGAAATCACCCTCTCACGTGATACTGTCCTTGGAAATTCCGGCTTGACGCTTCGGGGGCATGAGTTTCATTATTCCGAGTTGAACAACCCCTTAGCAGCCGTGACGACCGCCTTTTCGATAACAGACAGGGCCGGGATGGAAAAAAAACCGGAAGGATATATCGCCCATCGGACCCTGGGAAGCTACAACCATCTACATTTCGGCAGTCAACCGCAAGCTGCCGGACACTTTGTAGCAAGCTGTCTGGATTACCGCCAGCAAAGGAATGAATAGTATGAAACCTGAAGAAATAGAATGCACGAGCTTCAAGATCATCGATCGCGAAGTCGGGACGCATTGTTTCGACGAACACCAGTGGCCCATTGTTCGCCGCATGATTCACACAACGGCCGATTTTGAATACAAGGATATGATCCGTTTCCATCCCCAGGCCGTATCTGCCGGCATCGAAGCCATCCGTGGCGGTCACATGGTCATTACGGATACGAATATGACCCGGGTTGGGATTCGTAAAAAATCGATCGAAACCTATGGTGGGCAGGTGAAATGCTATATGGATGATCCTCTGATTCATCAAACCGCGATAGCCGAAGGATGCACCCGGGCAAAAGCGGCTGTGGATTCGGCTGCTGCTGAAATGGAAGAGGGCATTTATGTTGTCGGCAATGCACCGACAGCCCTCTTGCGTCTGATTGAATTGGTCACTGCAAAAAAGGCCCGGCCGGCATTAATCATCGGATTGCCGGTAGGGTTTGTTAACGCCGCCGAGTCTAAGGCAGCCCTAACCGAACTGGACTATCCGTATATTACCAATGTGGGTCGCAAAGGGGGGTCAAACGTGGCTGCCAGTGTGGTCAATGCATTATCGATCCTGGCAGCAGCGGCCTAGCGCTGCGCCCTTCAATAGTAATGGCAAACGGGTGAGACCACTCCCGCCATCGATATGCGGCATGGCGCCGATGGAACGGATCAGGGCATTTTCTATATTGAACAATTAACCGACTGGGTGGTCAACATCTACCGATTCAGGCGATCAAAACCATCTAAAAAAACCACATGGGGGCACCATGGAAAATAAAACCGGAACCCTGTACGGCATCGGCGTAGGGCCGGGTGATCCCGATTTGATCACACTGAAGGCGGCCAAAATTCTAAACCAGGTGGACATTGTATTTGCCGCCGCTTCCACCAAAAACAACCATAGCCTGGCGGTGAACATTGCCAGACCTCACGTCCCGGATCAGGCCGCGGTAAAAATGCTCCGCTTCCCCATGACCCGGGATAAAGATGTGACCCGCAAGGCCTGGAAGGATCACTCTCAAACCATCATTGCCGAACTGGAACAGGGGAAAAATGTGGCGTTCCTAACCCTGGGGGATTCCCTGACCTATTCGACCTACGGCTATATTTTACGGTATATTAAAAACACTGCCCCTCACATTGCCATCGTAACGGTTCCCGGGATCACATCCTATCAGGCATCGGCTGCCAGATTGAATACACCCCTGGTAGAAGGGGAAGAGTCGCTGATGGTGGTTTCCGGAGCCATGGGTGGTGATCGGCTGCGTAAACTGGTCGGGAAACCGGAGAATGTTGTCTTTTTGAAAGCCTATCGCAACGTAACCGATATTAAAGCGGCCATCGATGAAACCGGAGACTATCCGAGCTGTGTGGGTGTGAAAAGCTGCGGCCAGCCGAATGAACAGATTGTGCAGGACTTGGGCGAATTGAGCCGGTGTGTGCCCGACTACTGGACCCTGATCATCGCAAAACAGAATAAGAAAAATGGCCTCTCGGAAGGATAGAGCCGGTTTCAAACCGCTTATCGCGTCGCTGACAATATCCGTACTGATTCTTCTCGGTGCCGTTTTCCTGGTGCCGGACCTGAATGTCAGGATACTTTTTGCCAGACTGTTGCTGCCCCTGGCACGCCTGATGTTGTTTATTGCCATAGGTCTTTTCATCGGCCAGCTTATTGAGGCCACCGGATGGGTGAAAATCCTGGCTGCCCTGGCCCGGCCGCTATTTAGTTTCGGCCGACTCGGCGATCATTGCGGTGCCGCCTTTACAGCGGCCTTTTTTTCGGGTGTCACCGCCAATGCAATGCTGCTCAATTTTTTTGAAGATGATAAAATCACGCGCAAGCAGCTGTTTTTATCAAATTTCATCAATCAGCTGCCGGCGTTCTTTCTGCATTTGCCGACGACTTTTTTCATAGTCATTCCGCTGACTGGCTGGGCCGGCGGAATTTATTTTTTGGTTACCTTTGCGGCCGTTGTGCTGCGAACCATGGTGTTTCTGGTTTACGGCCATTTTGGACTGTCACCGGGTACCATGGATGAGGGGCCGACAAACAGCCAAACATTTTCCGGTAAAGAAGCCAGGCTTAAAGATGTCTGGCAACGCCTGAAATTGCGACTGCCCCGGCGGCTGGCCGGAATTGCGGTGTATGTCGTGCCCATATACGCATTGGTGTATGTCCTCAACGCCATCGGCCTGTTTCAGGCGCTGCGCGATGCCCTTTCGGGATTTGTGGTGACTTCTTTTATACCGATGGAATCATTGTCGGTGATTATTCTCAGTTTCGCGGCTGAGTTTACATCCGGTTTTGCGGCCGCCGGTGCCCTGCTGGAAGCAGGTGTTTTGACTGTCAAACAAACCGTGATCGCTTTGCTGGTCGGCAATATTCTGGCATTCCCGGTGCGGGCATTGCGGCACCAGCTACCGCGATATATTGGCATTTTTTCACCTAAAATGGGCAGTCAACTCCTGTTGCTCGGCCAGGGATTTCGAATCGCCAGCCTGATGATGGTGGGCGTACTGTATTTTTATATCGGCTAAACGGGTGACCTATGAAGCATTATTAATGAGCATATCAATGGGCAACAAACTTCGCTCGGGATTTACGACTGGAACCGCCGCCGCCGCTGCCGCCAAAGGGGCGATTCGGATCATTTTGGAAGGCAGAAGGCCTTCTCAGGTTCAAATCAGGCTGTTGACCGGCGCCCATATATCGATAGCGATTCACAGTTGCCGTCTTCGAAAAAACAGCCAGGCGATTTGCAGCGTGATTAAGGATGCCGGAGACGATCCGGACGTGACCCATAAGGCGGAAATCGGCGCATTGGTCACACTGGTGAGCTCGAATAAATTACCCGCAACCCACGCAACCGGTCAGAGAGCCAATATCAGAATCCTTGGTGGTGAAGGGGTCGGCCGTGTCACCAAACCCGGCTTGGAGGTCGCCCCCGGACAGCCGGCGATTAACCCCGGTCCCCAAAAAATGATCCGGCAGGCCATCGAGGATGTGCTGCAAGAGCATCACCTTTTTGCAACGGTAGACGCGGAGATATTTGTACCACGCGGCAAAAAACTGGCTGAAAAAACCTTGAACGCCAGGCTCGGAATTCTAGACGGCATTTCCATACTGGGAACGACCGGCATCGTCCGGCCCATGTCCCATGATGCCTTTATCGCCACCATCGAATCAGCCCTGTCGGTTGCACGGGCGTCCGGGTTAGAGCAGGTGATATTAACGACCGGCCGCCGCAGCGAACGTTTTGCCCAGTCTTACTGGCATCGGATGGACTCCGAGGCCTTCATTCAGATCGGGGATTTTTTTAGACTGTCATTGGAATCGGCAGCCAAAAGAGGATTTTCAGACATCATTTTGGCTGTGTTTTTCGGCAAGGCATTGAAAATGGCACAGGGGGTACCCCACACCCATGCGGCCAAATCAAGTTTGACATTGGACAAGCTCTCCGAATGGACTTTGGAGATATCGAAAAATTCAACCTTATCTCAACAAATTGCAAATGCCAACACTGCACGCCATGCGTTTTTCATTCTCAGGGACCACCAGCCGCAGGTCATCGTCCAGGTTGGAAACCGTATCGTGGCGGCGGCCAAACGATTTGCAGGTCAACAAACCAGAATTCAAAGCATTATCTTCAGCTATGATGGCGAAGTGGTTTTTGACTCGGAAAAT